>CACXDY010000203.1 GCA_902766505.1 uncultured Prevotellaceae bacterium | reverse complement strand
GCTGTATCCCGTGAAATTGGTCTTGTTCTTGAGAATGTCTACCAACGTACCGTCTTGATAGAGACCCACACCCACATCATAGCCAGCTGCCCGGCCTGTATTGATGATGACGTTGTAGAGATAAACACCCATCAATCCTTTTGATGGCGTGTAGCTGATACTGGTGACTCCCTCGCTGATGACTTTCTTCTGCTTGTCCACCAACACTAAGGATGTCAGTTTAATGCCGCTCTCTGTTTCCCAGTCATCAATGACGGTGGGATTGATGCCTATGAAGGCATATTGTTTGATAGTATACCCTCCTGTGCCCATCGAGGCATTGGTGCCTTGGAAGGAAGGGTTCAGGACATCCAAAAAGAAATAACCGTCGGCCAGTCCTCCCCATCCCCAGTTGATGTGATACATGCCCTGACCGTCATATCCGTCAATAACAAAGGCGTGGCCAGTACCTTTGGATGTGCTGCCTCCGTAGATGATGGGGCGGCCGTGGTCGAGCTCTTCCAAGAGAATTTTTTCCCATTGGGATATATCGTAGTCATACCGGTAGACGCGTGACACTGGGTTCTGGTAGCCGAAATAAGTGTTCAAAGCCTTGCCGCAATACGTCACTGTACCGGGTGAGCTGGATGCCCCGAAGGTGGTGGCCTGTGCATGTGCACAATAATGCACCAGATTGGCCACTGCTTCACAGGATTTTGAGTCATCAATCAGCGTGCCGGTGTAGGCGTCCTTCATGTTGGCCCAGTCGAAAGTGGTGGCTGGCAAGGAACTCCATGAACCATAGGCAGGAATGGTGGTGGTGGCCGTCCGTGGCCATTTGAAGTAATACATCACTTGGGCCAGGGCAACCGCCGCGCAACCTGTCACGGCTTGGGCACCAGTCGCGGTAAAGCAATCCAGGTTGTAGGGTTCACGCTGACTCCATTTGCTGGTCAGCAGTGGTGTCACCACATGGGATACCTGTTGTTGCGGAGCATGTTTGGCAGTTGGAATGCCATTCTCGTGGGCATAGGCCATTTGTTCTTCATAGCTCTCCATCCAACTTTTGAGATTTTCGGGCATCTCTGATACCTCAAATTTTCCTTGGTCGGAATATCCGAGAACGTTGGGAGAATCATTGTCTCCTCCTACCATCACGAAACCATCGTTATCACCTATGTTGAAAACGTACAGATAGGAGTCTGTTGCAGGAGTATTGGGGGTGGATGACAACTTGCTTGACTGATAGGCCAATTGGGGCTTACTGCCTATGTGCTTACCTCTAACTGCCACAAAGTCGGATGCTTTGCGGGCAGCCTGCTCTTTTGTGATGGGGGCGGCTGACAAACAGCACGAGCACAGCACGAGCAAATAGGTTATCCATAGTGACCTTTTCATTGAAATAAGTTTTGAACAAGTTTTGAATGAAATAATTAGCGCCAACTACAAAAATACGCATTTCCACCCAAAAATAAACATTTATACCATATATTTAAAAGAATTTAACAATGGGGCAACAAATAAGGTCTCCTTTATCGTATTTGTTCTTTGATTGAACATAAAATTTTCAAAAAAGTTTATCGTCGCATTGGAAATGTAAAAATATATTGTTAAATAGTTAATAATCAAATTTTGAAAAAAGCAATGAATATTTCCAAATTTTTGATTATCTTTGTTGTGTCTTTAAAGTAGTTATTATTACGATGATGAAAAAGAATGGATGGCTGTGGCTTTTGGCTTTGACACTGTTTGCGGCATGCCATGAGGATAAACCTCAGAAGGAGGTACATTTGTCTCGGCAAACAATGGTCATATTTATGCCTTGGTCTACCAATATGAAACCATTTTTTGATATCAATATTGTTGATTTTGAAAAAGGCCTCGTCGACCAAGGACTTATCGATGACCGAGTGGTGGTTTGTATAGCCACTTCGCCATCTTCTTTTTCAATGATAGAGTTGAAGATAGAGAATGGGGAGGTTATGCGTGATACCTTAAAGACTACTAATAATCCAGATTTCACCAAAAGCGCAAATATAACAAAAATGTTCTCTGAGGTGACTCAGACTGCTCCCGCTCATCACTATTCTCTCATTGTGGGAGGACATGGTATGGCGTGGTTGCCAGTAGCCACTACGTCTCAGCATCGTGTTGCATCTCAGTATTTTGATTATCCCTCCATACCTATCACTCGATGGTTTGGTGGATTGACCCCTGATTATCAGATAGATATCTCCACTTTTGCTGAAGGAATTTCATCCTCTGGTATCCATTTTGACTTTATTCTATTCGATGACTGCTATATGTCAAACGTCGAGGTAGCGTATCAACTAAGTGAGGTGGCGGATTTTTTGATTGGATGTCCAACGGAAATCATGGCTTATGGTTTTCCTTATCACAAATGTGCGAAATATTTGGTGGGTGATATGGATTTCCAACGGCTTTGCGAAACATTCTATGATTTCTACATGGCTTATGAAATTCCTTGTGGGACCGTGGCTGTTATCGATTGTCGGCAATTACCAAAATTGGTGGATATAGTTAGGGCAATGAACACAACCTTTTGGGAGTCAGACATATCGAATAAATCCATCCAACGTATGGACGGTTATACTGAGCCATTGTTCTATGATCTCGGTGATGTTTATGACCAACTATGTCCCGACAGCTCTTTGTTGGTTGTATTTCATAAGCAACTTAATCTCACTGTTCCATTCAAGGCTAATACCCCAAATTACTATTCTGCATTTAGTGGCTTCTTAGGTATCCGTTGTTTTTCTGGCATCACCACTTCAACCGCCAGCACCAATCCGCTTGCCTCAATGCTTTCCACTACCTCATGGTATCAGGCTACCCATTATTAATTGAATATTCATGAAAAGACTTTATATTATTCATGGGAAGTCGTTTCGTCGGAAAATGTCTTTACACCAATCATTCCTTCCTCGAAAGGTAGGACGGAAATCTACTCTGCTACTGGGTATCGGTTTGACAGCATGTTTCCCGGCCTCAATATTATCCGTACCCCCGACGGCAAGACACGCAAGGTGTTGAGACGTTGAACAGTGCATGGTGCTTTACAATAATCATCATGATACAGTAAATACAGATTACATTGAGGTCCAGATCGCGAGTTTTTTTTATTGTTACTATGAATTCTTAGATTGATAAGAGTTCCTTTTCGCACTAATCTATTCATTCTAAACAATTACTTTATTTTTATTGGTGTCCGATTAAAATTTTAAGTGAGTTGTTCTATTAGAAATCAAACTTATAAGATTTATGCAAATTGTAAATATATTTTATTATTCCTCCTAAGAGAATAATTGATTATCTATGTAAAATAATTTCATAAATTACTTTTATAAAAAACCGAGGTTGCCTTTCTTGTTAGATCGTCATAATACCCAATTTTCTACAGTTAATGATTTCCCATTGACGGTCTTCACGCTAAGGCAACACCCGGTGTTTTTTTCTGCTTTTTTGTATCTCTCCCCGAGAGATACAAAATCATAATTTGTCAAATAAATTGATGATTTTTAGGTTTGCCTCATCAATTTTTGACTCGCTAAAAGATTTTAGATATATTCTGGTCATATTTTCAGTACTGTGTCCCATAGCATCACTAATGACGCCCAATGGTACATCAATATATTTGGCGATGGTAGCCCAAGAGTGTCTAGAAACATACATAGTTAGTTCACAAGGCAATTGTAACCTTTTACCAATGTCTGCGAGTTTTTTGTTAATGAGATATTGCAAATAACGGTATTGATTGCGTTCTCCCCTTCCAACATTTCGTATAATAGGCAACAGATAGACATCATTATATGAATTAAAACTATCCACTATTTCCTGCATGGCACTCTCCCATTTAATAATGATTTTCTGTCCTGTTTTCCGTCGTTTATATTGCAACACCCCGTTCTTGACATCACTTTTTTTTAAATAAGCCATATCTACAAACGACATGCCTCTTGTATAAAAACTGAAGAGAAATAATTTCTGTGCCATTTGCTCCATTTCATCCAATGTTTCTGCATATTTGATTTTCTTGATGGATTCAATGTCCAAAGCTCGCTTTTTCGTTTTTGCAACCCCTGTATAAACGTTTTCAAAAGGCTTTTTATTCACAATCAATTCTTGTCGAACAGCCTTTTTATAAACAGCTTTAAGAATACGCATATAGAAAGAAATGGTATTCATGCAAATATCCCGTTTTTTTAGATATCCTTCATAGTTTTCCATAAGGGTTGGAGTAACATTTATAAGAGGGATAGGCTGATTATGTACAAATCTGTTAAAGCTATTAAGAGCACTTATATAAGCTTCAGCTGTTCTGTAATGCCCTCCATTCTCTTTTTCTTTAATTAGCAATTTGGTATAATCTTGTAAATAAACAGTCTCTATTCCTGCTATTTTCTCTATATCTTTTGTATGGATTTCGAGTATACTATTTTCCATATCGATAATCAAACTTATTTTTTGTGGGCTCTCGTTGGGTTTGAGAAACATGTTTAATTCTATTTTCATGATGTAACAACCATCATATAGGTTTCAAAATGAAGATAAATAATCACAACAAAAAACCTTGAGATTCTATTATTATAGTATTAGTTTTTTTTAGTTAATCTGGCTTTCTACATTTACAACTACAGAAAAACCTATTTTATTGTATTGTTCTATTAATTTTTCATTGGGTAAACCATGAAGGAACACTTTCCCTTCCTTATAGGTATGGTAAGAAAATACATTATCTTCACTTTTTATAGAGAGATTGCCCATTACATTCACCGCCTTCAAATTGTTGCAATCATAAAAAGCAAATTTTCCTATTGATATGACACTGGCGGGAATAGTTACAGTGGTCATAGAATGGCAACCAACAAAAGCAGCCATTCCAATATACTTCAGAGAAGGAGTCAATACTATTTCTTGTAAACTCTCACATCTGAAAAAGGCATTATCACCAATATTTTCCACACCATCGGGAATTACGTATTTCGTACTGCTTTTTCCACGGGGATATTCATAAAGAGTGCGCATATCTTTGGAGAACAGAATCCCCTCCACATCACAATAAGCATCATTCTCTTCTTCCACTTTGATGGATATCAATTGATGACAGGTATTAAAAGCAGAAATATTCACCATCCTACATGATTTCGGTATAAATAGAGTTTTAAGAGACGTGCATTGTTTTAAGGCATAGGAGCCAATAGCAACAACACAATATTGCTGCCCTTTCCATTCCACATATTCTGGAATTTGGAGAACCTCGTTGTTCATCCAGCAAGTCGTCAGACTCACCGTATGTTCCTTCTCGTTGAGTACATCAAAACTCATGTTACCTACAACAAAACTCATTGCCGTGGCATTGTTACTGAGGAGGAATGATATTGTCCATGTCAACAAAATCCTTAACATATTGCTTTAATTGTTTTGGTGAAAGGGCAGACCTTGTTCGCTAACAGATCTGCCCAATCGGGGTTGAATACTTGATTTTGAAATAAAAAAACAAAAGTGTTGATATGAATTAAAGTTATGAAGACTGTTCTCAGACTTTCTTATGACTTGGTTATGAAATTCTAATTATTTATTTGACGTAAAACATACTCATCTGATTCAGATTTTGGACACAACTCAAAAACAGCTGATTTACCAGAGTGTAGATTCACGTCTTTTTCCAGTCTGGCCAAATATGTGTGCCCATCTATTCTCACATATGTCACAACTTCTTTAGCGTTCATCCTTTGAGGTGGTAAAATAGCCTTATAATGATGAAGTCCATCTGGACACATGGCAATATCTATGGGCCTGGTATTTGTTGTTGCTCTGGTTGCTGTCAATTTGGCTAAACTGGCGACAACCTTGTTGATGTCTGACAAGAAGTATAGTGTATAATTCCTTCCCTCCAGCCCTGCATGTTCTGTATTCACAACTACTTGTGAAAGCATATGACGGAATATCAGTCGAACGGAAGTATCTATGGTGGTTGCTGAATTGTAGCCCATCATTAAGTCGTTTTTTGTATAGTTGGCATGCGTACTTTGATCTTCATCAATTGTAAAAGTAAAGTTTACACTTTGATTCTCGTTATAAGGATATACTGCATAATAGTTAAGTGCATAAACACCATCGCCTTTATATATTGAAATGCCTTGTCCAACTTGTACAAACTGACCTGCGGAGTAAGCATATTTTACGTTAGTAGCGTAATTGCCAGATTCAAGTATATCTCCTTTGGCATTGGTGGATGCATATACACCTATGCGGTCTCCAGATTCAAAAGCGTTATCACCAGCACGTGTTGTTGATGGGATGAATGTCACACTTTCGAAATCATCAACAGCAATAGTTTCAGTATCAACGTTTTGACATGCAAGAATGATCATAAAGGTCATTCCTGCAATAACGATGTGGGAAAATTTGTAAAAAAAGAGTTTCATGCTTATTGAATATAATCATAGATGGAAAGAGTCTCTGTGCCTTGCGGCATCCTTTTAGGAGCATAAGAAGGCCATGTAGTATAGACAGAAATGCCATCCCCGTCTTCAAACACACGGAAAACACCTTCATCCATCAAATAATGATTTGGATCATTTCCTTTCTCCACCATCACAAAGGCATATTTTAAGTTAGCTATCCCATTTGCGGTTTTGGTGCCAGAAATCACTAATGCTGTCTTGGTTGTGATACCACTTGATGTTCCAACCGTGTTGAAGAAGGCACTGAAATTGTTGCCTGTTCCACTAATAAAAGCCCCTCTTCCTGTAGAGGTGTTAGAACCTTCCCTCTCATCGATATCAATTGTATTATAGACCATATTCTGGTTATAAAATCTGATATATGAACTTGTTACCTGATCACCGGGATAATATCCACCGTGACCTTGGTCTTGACAGTACACACATAAGAAGGGGTCTACATACACCGTACCTTCGATATTTGGGGGATTATTGCCTCTATAAATAGTTATATATGGCTCTATGAGATCTTGTAAATCTTCAGGTAGAACATCGTCAATCTTGTCTTCTGTGTTCCAAGGATTGATATCGGATGTAAAGGTTACGATATCACTTTCAGGATTATTCATACTGAGTGTATATTCATATGATTTGCCTGAGACAAGATTCTGTGTAGCTTCTGCATTCAAAGAATATATTTTTCCATTGACAGAAACAGAGATGAAAGGAGTGCCTTTCTGAAATGTCTGAGGTGGCAGAATGAGTTTGTAACTACGATTTCCATTCGGTGAGAAGTAGAGATCTGCCGAATTGGAATTAGCAGTGAACGAAAGCGCATTCACATCTACAGCAGCTATATATTTTGCACTTGGTATCCATACCTTGATGTCATCACCAGCCCAGCCATCTCCTGAAAGATTGACTATGATGCGTGACAATCGGTGACTAAACTTCAACGCAACCGCAACTTCGTCTGTAGCTGTTGAGTATGCTGTACACAAGTCACTGGCAGTATAGTTTCCTGTGATACTTTGATCAGTCTTTACAGAGAAATCGAAAGTAGCACCAGCATTTAACATGTATGGATATATGGCTGTATAGAAATACTTATATCCATTTGGTTGCTTGATGCCTGTGGCGGTGGGTACAAACATATTACCATTGTACTGGTAAG
>CACXDY010000202.1 GCA_902766505.1 uncultured Prevotellaceae bacterium | reverse complement strand
CTGAACGATAGGAGCGAGGAGTGAAGTCATCTCCATCTCATCGTGGTGTGCTCCGATAGCGTTGCAGATATCAGGCTTTTCCTTGTATTTCTCGGCTATTTTTGCGCCATAGAGGGCATGCGGCAGGTCGCTTTCCTCATCGGGCACTTTACCGATATCGTGAAGGAGTCCTGCTCTCTTGGCTTTCTTGGGGTTCAGGCCGAGTTCTGAGGCCATGACGGCACACAGGTTGGCTGTCTCGCGTGCGTGTTGCAACAGGTTCTGGCCATAAGAGGAGCGGTATTTCATCTTGCCGACGATTCTGATGAGTTCGGGATGCAGACCGTGAACGCCCAAGTCGATAGCCGTGCGCTTTCCAGTCTCTATCACCTCGTTGTCGAGTTGTTTCTTCACCTTGGCGACCACCTCCTCGATTCTTGCGGGGTGGATTCTTCCGTCGGCCACCAACTGGTGCAGTGCCAGACGGCAGACCTCGCGGCGGATGGGGTCGAAAGCAGAGATGACGATAGCCTCGGGAGTGTCGTCGACCACGATTTCCACGCCGGTGGCAGCCTCGAGGGCACGTATGTTTCTACCCTCACGTCCGATGATGCGTCCTTTCACCTCATCGTTGTCGATATGGAACACGCTGACGGAGTTTTCGATGGCAGTCTCGGTGGCGACTCTCTGAATTGTCTGTATGACGATTTTCTTGGCCTGTGCGTTGGCGTTGAGTTTTGCCTCGTCCATAATCTCATTGATATAACTGGCGGCGTCGGTGCGGGCCTCGTCCTTCAGGCTTTCCACGAGTCTGTGCTTGGCTTCCTCGGCACTGAGTCCGGAAAGTTCTTCCAGTTTTTCCCTCTCCTGGTTCTGCATTTTCTCGAGTTCTTCCTGCTTGATAGCCAGCAGTTTCTTCTCATTGTCGATACGTTTCTGGCCTTGCTCGACCTCCTGCTTACGCCTTCCGAGTTCCTCCTGCCGCTGGTTGAGGGAAATCTCCCTTTGTTTCAACTTGCTTTCGCTCTGCTGCAGTTTCTGGTTGCGTGCCTGGACCTCTTTTTCCAGTTCTGATTTTTTGTTGAGAAACTTCTCCTTCACCTCAAGGAGTTTTTTCTCTTTGATGACCTCCGATTCCTTTTTGGCAGAATCTATCATCTCGTTGTATTTACCTTTGATTACATGGAGGAAAATCATGTAACCCGCGAGAGTGCCCAAAGCAAGGCACACCAATGCGATAATAATAGATACGATAGGGCTCATATATTCATATAATGTTAATAAAAGATATTCCTCAAAGAGAAGGCAAAAGGCGGCACGCCACGATGCTATACAGTCTGCCCGGACAGGGCTTCCTCTATCTCATCGGTGAGTTTTGTGAGAATATCTTTGAAAGGAGCGGTGTCATTGCGCAGGGATTCCCTCTCATACTTGAGCGCAATGTCGATCAAGGCCATATAAAGTATGTCCACGGCGCCCTTGGTGCCCTGAGCCCTCGACGTATAATTCGTCACGGTGCTCGAGACAAGTTTGGCAGCCCTGCGATACATTTCCTCATCCTCGGGATAAATCCTCATAGGAATGACAATATCGCCGACACTAAGATTTATATGAAGTTTTTCGTCTTTTTCTCCAGCCATTTCTCACGTTATTTCTCAGCAAGGAGCGTGATGCACTTGTTGACGCTTCGGATCAACTTGGCGAGCCTGGCTTTAGCCGCTTCCAGGTCTCCCTCATTGGCCTCCAGCATCTTTGCCGTCATTAGGCTATTGTAGTTTTCCTGCTTGAGTTTCAACTGATTCTGAATCTCTTTCAAGTCTTCATTGCACTTCTTGAGTTCCTCCTTAAGCCTTGAGTTTTCCTCGCAGACGTGCTTGTATTCGAGCAGCATCTGCCGGACTCTTGTAGAGAAGTGCGTAATCGTCTTGTCCTCAGCAGTCATATTTTTAAATTTGCCACAAAATTACAGTTTAAAATCCTAATATCCAAAAAATGCGCTGACTTTTTGCTTTTTAAGGGACACCAAGGATTTCCGGCGGCTCATTCACGGGCCGTTCTTTCCGCTGTCTTATTGTTTGTTGTCGTCGCTGGGCTTTTTCTCTTTCTTGGCGAGCATCACCACCTGGTAAACGAAGTCGGTGACCCATTTCTGCGAGAAGCCGAGCCTGTTGTTGTAATGCCTGACTCCGAGAACGGTTTTCACCACTCCGGGGTCCTTGAAGTCATTTTTATTGAAGATATCGCTCACCGTTTTCTCGGTCATCGCATACAGCGATTTCTTGAAGAAAGACGGCAGACGAAGTTTGAATTTCATGAGGTTGCCGGTGAGCATCATCAAGTCCTGCATGAATCCCTGGAATTGCAGCATGAAAGGCTGCAAGTCTTGCATTTTCTTACAATTTTTCTTGACGGTGGCATCGATTTCGTTGAAGAAATCATCCTCGGTTTTGTAAATTTCTTTCATTATTTTCCGACACTTGCTCTTCTCACCGGGTCCAAGTTTGTTGTTGACCGTCGGCACCTTGAGTGTCGTTTTGAAAGTTCTCAAATCGGGCAGCATTCCCAGGTTGGTGATGCCCAGTCTTTCGGCGATGGCGCCTTGCAGATATACTCTCACGAGGGTCATGTAGTCTTCCATTCCGCCTACCTTGACCGTCTCGTCTTTTTTTCCGAAGAGTTTTGAAAAGAAACCCATATTGTAGATAAATTTAGTTCAGGCTGCAAAGTTATGAAAAAAAACATGAAATGCCACACAAAAAAGGAAAAAAGCACACGGCGGCCCATACTGCCCGAAATGAGAATTGTTTATAAATATAAAAAATACGAGATTTTCAACTAATAAGTTTTTCATATTGAACTTTTATTTGTAACTTTGCGGCCAAAATGACGTAAACATTCGCTGAAGAAGCGACGACCCAATAAAATCCATATCAATTTTTAAAGAAAACATAGCGTAAAAGGATGAAAGGAATCGTATTAGCTGGCGGCTCAGGCACACGCCTTTACCCCATCACAAAAGGCATCAGCAAGCAGCTTATCCCCATCTTCGACAAGCCGATGATATACTACCCTATATCCGTGCTTATGCTCGCCGGCATCCGTGAGATACTCATCATATCCACGCCGTATGACCTGCCGAGTTTCCAGCGTCTATTGGGCGACGGCAGCAGTTTTGGTGTGAAGTTCAGCTATGCAGAGCAGCCCAGCCCCGACGGTCTGGCACAGGCTTTCATCATCGGCGAGGAGTTTATCGGCAACGATGATGTTTGTCTGGTTTTGGGCGACAATATTTTCCAGGGCTCCGGTTTCAGCCATCTTCTCAAGGAGAGTGTGGCCAACGCCACGGCAGGTGACGCCACAGTGTTCGGCTATCTGGTCAACGACCCCCAGCGCTACGGCGTTGCAGAGTTTGACAACGAGGGCAACTGCCTGAGCATAGAGGAGAAGCCGGCCCATCCGAAGAGCAACTATGCTGTTGTAGGTCTGTATTTCTATCCCAACACGGTGGTGGAAATCGCCAAGAACATCAAGCCGAGTGCCCGTGGAGAGTTGGAAATCACAACGGTCAACCAAGCCTACCTCAGCGACGGTCATCTGAAAGTGAAGACCCTCCCCCGTGGCTTTGCCTGGTTGGACACAGGCACCCACGACAGTCTTGCCGAAGCCAGCACGTTCATCGAGGTGATAGAGAAACGTCAGGGCCTGAAGATAGCCTGTCTGGAGGAGATAGCCTTCGACAAGGGCTGGATTACGGCAGAGACTCTTTTGGAGTCAGCCAAGCCGATGCTGAACAACAGTTATGGCCAATATCTTTTGAAGAAGGTTGAATCGAAGAAATAAGGAACAAACAATACAAACCAAATAAACAAAATGGAAGAGAACAAAGTAACTACTCCGGAGAATGTCCAAGAAACTGAAGAACTATCATTCTTCAATTTTCGCTCCCTTCTCCAGACATTTATTCTGAACTGGCAGTGGTTTGCGCTTTCGCTGATTATCTGCCTGGGCATGACTGCGATTTATTTAAGGTACACCACGCCCCGATATGCCTCGCAGGCTAAGATGCTCATCAAGGACGAGGACAACCAGCGCGGCCGTAACCCGCTGCTGAATGCGACCAACCTCGGTTTTATCTCCAACACAGAGGGTATAGACAATGAGATGGAAATTCTCGCCTCCCATGGTCTTCACTCCGACGTGGTGAGAGACCTCAAACTCTATGTGAGTTATGAGATGAAAGGCCGTGTGAAGAATGTCCTTATTTACAAGACCCAACCCATCAGCGTTGACATAGATGCCGCTCACCTGGAGTTGATCAAATCGCCCATCCGCCTTACCATTACCCGTGAGAAGAGTAATTATAAGGTGTCGGGCACTTATTGGGTAAGCAACGAGGAAGGCTACTCGAAAGGCCCCTACAGCATAGAGAAGACCTTCACCTCGCTGCCTCAGACCATCAAGACCCGTGCAGGCAACCTGTCGTTCACAGCCAACGGCAACACGAAACTTGGCGAGGGCAGCACGCTCTTTGTGACCATCACATCGCCAAATTCCGCTTCCTCCAAATTCAAGCGCTACTTCAACGTCACTCCGACCTCGAAGAATACGACCATCGTCAAGATGTCCATCATCGACGAGATTCCACGCCGCTCTCTTGACTACCTCAACCAACTCGTTATCTGCTACAACCGTCAGGCCAACGAGGACAAGAACGAGGTAGCCTACCGCACCGAGGAGTTTATCAACGGCCGTCTGGAGAAAATCAACGCCGAACTTGGTGAGACCGAGGGTCAGTTGGAAGCCTACAAGAAGAGCCAGCACATGACCGAACTCCGCATGAATGCAAGCCAGGCCATGGGTGGTGCCTCCGAGTACGACCACAAACTGGCAGAAGCCACCACTCAAGTGGCATTGCTGAACAGCATCTCCGACTACATGGACAAGGCCGACAACCAGTATCAGACCCTTCCTTCCAACGTTGGTCTGAGCGATGCTACGGCATCCAGCCTTATCAACAAATACAACGAGATTGTATTGCAGCGTAACCGTCTGCTGCGTACCGCTTCCGAGGAGAGCCCCTCAGTGGTTCCTCTGACCGCACAGTTGGACGACCTGAGCAGCAGCATCAAGCGTGCCATGGCTCAGAGCCGCAAGAACATGGAGATTCAGCGCAGCTCTATCCAGTCGCAGTACAACAAATACTCCGGCCAGATCTCTGCTACTCCTGAGCAGGAGCGTATGTTGACCCAGATTGGTCGTCAACAGGAAGTCCGTTCAGGTCTTTACCTGATGCTTCTCCAGAAACGTGAGGAGAACTCTATCTCTCTGGCTTCTACCGCCGACAAGGGTAAACTGATTGAATCTCCCGAGCAGGGCGGCCAGGTGGCTCCTGTTCCTTCGGTGATTATCCCTATCGCCCTCGTTGTGGGTCTTCTGATTCCAGGTATCGTGCTCTTCCTCCTCAAGTTCTTCAGATACAAGATTGAGGGTCACGACGACGTTGCACGCCTCACCCAACTCCCCATCATCGCCGATGTGGCAGTTGCCAGCGAGACAGCCAAGACCAAGGCCGACATCGTGGTGCACGAGAACAAGAACAACCAGATGGAGGAAATCTTCCGCGCCATGCGTACCAACGTACAGTTCATGCTGCGTGAGGGTCAGAAAGTCATCATGTTCACCTCCACCACGTCAGGTGAGGGTAAGACCTTCAACTGTGCCAACCTTGCCGTGAGTTTCGCTCTCCTTGGCAAGAAAGTGGTATTGGTGGGTCTGGATATCCGTAAGCCCCGTCTGGCAGAGTTGTTCGAG
>CACXDY010000201.1 GCA_902766505.1 uncultured Prevotellaceae bacterium | reverse complement strand
TATGGAGAAAACCGTTTATTTCAGAGCATTTGAAGAAGAAGATGCAGAACTTATCTATAAGTGGATGAACGATGACGATTTAAAGAAATTAAGCACAGGGTTGAACCGTCGTGTGTGTAGGGATGAAGCATTGGAATGGGTGAAGGCTCGAATGCATCATAATCCTTATCAGGTATGGTGGGCCATTTGTGCTAAAGATACCAATAAGATGATTGGATATATGAGCCTCACGGATATCCATTATATCAACAGCAGTGCCAACTTCAGCGGAATCGTCATTGGTGACCCAAATTACCGCGATGGATCAGCATGGATTGAGTCGTACCTGTATATTTACGGGTATGCATTTGAAAGTTTAAATCTGAATCGCGTGTGGGGGCATTCTTTGATGGGACATGAGACTACGCACATAATGGGTGAGGTGATGTTCTCGACACGCGAAGGTGTTATGCGACAAGCAGCATTCAAGAATGGACGGTATTATGATATGTCCATCGGTTCCCTTCTCCGTGAAGAATATTTTGAGCATAAGAACAAAGGGGAATATGAAGTGGAAGCGGTTTTGAGACGGTTTGTCAAACTTCTGAAAAGCAAAAATGCAAAACATGAATAATCCATATTCACTTGAAGGAAAGACCATTCTGGTTACGGGAGCATCTTCCCATATTGGCAGACAGATAGCCCTCAGAAGTTCTGAGATGGGGGCCAATCTCATCGTTATGGGTAGAAACGAAGAACGATTGCAAAAAACATACAACAGCCTCGCTTCTTCCGATAATCAACAGCTTGTCTTTGACGTGGTGAATCATCAGGAGATTCCCGCTTTGGTTGAAAAATTGCCAAAATTGGATGGTGTAGTGTTGTGTGCAGGCATTTTTGATACGACGGTAGTGAGGCATATTACAGATGAAAAACTGCATCGTATGTTCGATACCAACACATTCTGTAACATTCTGTTTGTCCAGCAATTGTTGAAGAGAAAGAAGGTTTCTGAAAACAGTTCGATTCTTTTTGTGTCGTCGGTGGCTTCGTTCCGTCCCTATAAAGGAAATGCCTTGTATTCAGCCACGAAAGGAGCACTTGATTCGTTCTCGAAAGTGGCTGCCTTGGAACTGAGTTCACAGAAAATCCGTGTCAACACCATTCATCCCGGTATTGTAAAAAGAATCACCGGACTTCGTGAAGGTGTGCTTTCCATTGAGGATCAGAAGAAAGAAGAGGAACGCATTCCTTTAGGCTTCGGACATCCCGATGATATAGCTTATGCTGCAGTCTATCTCCTCTCGGATGTGGCTCGCTGGGTTACAGGAACCGATATGATCGTAGACGGAGGACAATCCTTGATTTAACATAACAAATAAAGAATAAGTCATGAAAACCATTATCAATAACATTGACATTAAAAGCATAGCAACCTGCCTGCCTAAAGGCATTCTTGAGATGTCGACATTGAAAGACAGATTTGGGGAGAAAGAAGTTGAAGACGCCATCAGAGTGGCTGGCATCGAGCGGGTGCATGTGGCAGAAGTCGGGCAAACTGCTTCGGATTTGTGTTTTGAAGCTGCCGAGCTGATTATCAATACAGAACAAATCGACCGTTCCTCTTTTGACGGTTTGGTGTTTGTTTCAGAGCATCCTGATTTTCATGGTCCTGCAACATCATGCGTCCTGCAAGGCAGATTAGGCTTACCTAAAGATTGTGTTTGTTTCGACATCAACTACGGTTGCAGTGGCTATATCTATGGCATTTTCCAAGCAGCCACTTTGATTGGCTCTGGGGCTTGCAATAAAGTCCTTGTGCTGGCCGGTAACACCAACTCAAAAACGGTCGAAAAAGACAGAAAGTCTTCCTATATGGTGTTTGGTGATGGAGGTTCAGCGACAGTAGTTGAGAGGGGTACTGGCACGTTGGGATTCCATATCATGTCGAACGGCTATGACTATGAAACCGTATTGTGCCCCAAACGTGGTTTCAGATATTGGCCTGAAAGTATGGATCTCAATTTCAGATTGGAAGGCCGTGAAATGAAAGGGGATGACGTGTTCTCCTTTATCATTTCGGTAGGTCCAAAGAGTATTAAGGAAGTGTTGGAGTTGGTAGGCTGGGATAAGGATGATGTCGATTTCTTCGGACTGCATCAAGCCACCAAGGTGACCATCGATTTCATGAGCAAGAAACTGAAACTTGCACATCCCGAACGGGCACCTTTCGACATTATGAACTATGGCAATACCAGTCCGACTACGGTTCCGTTGGTTTTGACGGATTGGCCGTATAGGGCTGAAGGCATTGACACCTCCACTTGGCATAAAGTTATATTGTCGGCATACGGCATAGGATTGTCATGGGGTAGCATCGCATGCGACCTTTCGAAGACCAAGATTTATCGTCCTATAAACCAATAATTTCGTACGATGAAAGCATTCATTTTTCCTGGCCAAGGGTGCCAGAAAGAAGGTATGGGAAGCGATCTTTATGAACAATTTCCCAAAGCCAAAGAATTGTTTGAACGCGCCAACGACTATCTTGGCCGACGCATCACCGATGTGATGTTTAAGGGAACGGAATTGGAGTTGATGCAAACCATCAACACGCAACCTTCGGTATTCCTTTACGAAGTCGTTCTTGCGTTGACTCAAGATGAAATTAAGCCCGACATGGTGGCTGGTCATTCCTTAGGTGAGTTTGCTGCACTTGTGGTGAACGGAGTGCTGGAGTTTGAGGACGGACTGAATCTTGTGCTCAATCGTGCCATTATCGGCCAAAAAGCCTGTGATAAAGTGCAGACAGG
>CACXDY010000200.1 GCA_902766505.1 uncultured Prevotellaceae bacterium | reverse complement strand
GTGAAAGTAGAGCGGACCATCCAAGTCATCAATATCCTCAGGGCAGATGTCGACCTGATGGTCAACCGCCGTGTGCTGGTGGTGGTGGAACCCGGTGCAGAAATCAAACTGCTGTTCTGCGACCATACAGCCGACGACCGCAATTTCCTTGCCACACAGGTGGTGGAAGCCTTTGTCGGCGAGAATGCATCCCTCGACCTCTATTGTCTGGAAGAGACCCACAACAAGAACAACAGGGTGAGCAACCTCTACATCGAGCAAGCGGCCAACAGCCGGATGAACCACAATATCATCACCTTGCACAACGGTATCACACGCAACCGCACCGATGTGACCCTCAAAGGCGAAGGCGCAGAGTGCTGGCTCAACGGATGTGTGATAGCCGACAAGAAGCAACATGTGGACAACAACACCCTGATTGACCATCAGGCTCCCCACTGCACCAGTCATGAACTCTACAAATATGTTCTCGACGACAGTGCTGTAGGTGCCTTTGCCGGAAAGGTACTTGTGCGCCACGATGCCCAAAAGACCGTTTCGGAGGAGACCAACCAGAACCTTTGTGCCACCAAGGAAGCACGGATGTACACACAGCCCATGCTGGAAATCTATGCCGATGACGTGAAGTGCTCCCATGGCAGCACGGTGGGGCAACTCAATGATGCCGCATTGTTCTATATGCAGCAAAGAGGCATCAGCCTTCAAGAGGCACGCCTGCTGTTGCAAACGGCTTTCGTCAATCAGGTCATCGATGAGATGCGCCTCACTCCACTCCGCGACCGGCTCCACTATCTTGTGGACAAACGGTTCAGAGGTGAACTCAACAAATGTGAGGGCTGCAAACTATGCAGTTGACAAGGATTATGAATCAAACCATAAGAAACCAATTCCCCATTCTCTCGAGAACGGTCTACGACAGACCACTCATCTATCTCGACAATGCAGCCACCACGCAGAAACCCCTTTGCGTGCTGGATGCTATGCGTGAGGAATATCTCAATGCCAACGCCAACGTCCACCGCGGCGTCCACTACCTCTCCCAAAGAGCCACCGACCTGCATGAAGCCGCCAGGGAGCGGGTAAGGCAGTTCATCAATGCCCGCAGCACAGACGAAGTCATCTTCACCAGGGGAACCACAGAGTCCATCAATCTCGTCTCTTTCTCTTTCGGAGAGAGATTTCTCAACCAGGGTGACGAGGTGATTCTCTCCGTGATGGAACACCATTCCAACATCGTGCCGTGGCAGATGCTGGCACAAAGGAAAGGCATCGGCATCAAGGTCATCCCAATCGACGACCAAGGCAACTTGTTGCTGGACACATACGAGCAACTCTTCTCCGACCGCACACGCCTTGTCAGCATCACCCAGGTGAGCAATGTGCTGGGCACCGTCAATCCCATCGGGAAAATCATCGACATAGCCCATCAGCATGGCGTGCCTGTCATGGTTGACGCGGCACAGAGCGCCCCACACATGAAAATCGATGTCCAAGCCATGGACTGCGACTTCCTGGCCTTCAGCGGGCACAAGATGTATGGGCCGACAGGTATCGGTGTGCTTTACGGCAAGAAAGAATGGCTCGACGAGATGCCTCCCTACCAAGGAGGAGGAGAGATGATTTCCACCGTCAGTTTCGAAAAGACTACCTTCGAGCAGGCCCCGCTGAAATTCGAGGCAGGCACTCCCGACTATGTCGCCACACATGGTTTGGCAGTCGCCATCGATTATATGGAAAACATTGGGCTTGACAACATTGCCCGCCATGAGCAGGAATTAACCCGGTACTGCATGCAACAACTCCGGACCATCGAGCATATCAGGCTCATAGGCGAGGCCGAACAGAAAGATGCCGTGGTGAGTTTTTTGGTGGGCGACATTCATCATTTGGACATGGGTACGCTGCTCGACCGTCTGGGCATCGCCGTCCGCACCGGACATCACTGCGCTCAGCCCCTGATGGACCGCATGGGAATATTGGGTACCGTACGGGCATCATTCGCCTTATACAATACCCTTGAAGAGGTGGATGTGCTGGTAGAGGGTGTCAGGAAAATAAGCAAGATGTTCTAATCCATGTTGGAAAGCCATTATTATCAAGGACTCGTGGAAGCAGGCTGCGACGAAGCCGGACGTGGTTGTTTGGCCGGCAGTGTATATGCCGCAGCCGTCATTTTGCCACCCGACTACAGCAATCCACGGCTCAACGACTCCAAACAACTGACCGAGAAACAGCGTTATGCCCTGCGCGAAGAAATCATCCGCGATGCCACGGCCTGGGCAGTTGGCGTGGTTACGCCAGCGGAGATAGACAAAATCAACATTCTCAACGCCTCTTTCTTAGCCATGCACCGCGCGCTCGACCAACTCACCGTCAGGCCAGAAGCCATCATCGTCGACGGCAACCGTTTCAAGCCCTATCAAAACCTGCCCTATACCACCATCGTGAAAGGCGACGGCAAGTATCTGTCGATTGCAGCAGCGAGCATTTTGGCCAAGACATTCCGTGACGACTACATGAATGAGTTGGCAGAAGAATTTCCACAGTATGACTGGAAAGGCAACAAGGGCTACCCCACCCGCAAGCACCGCGAGGCCATCCGCCAATGGGGCATCACTCCCTATCACCGCAAGTCATACAATCTGCTCGGAGACGGACAATTGAAATTGGAATTCAAGGATTAGCATCACCTCATCACCACCTTGGCCGATGCATGGTAATTTTGGCCATGGACAGCCACCAACATCACGCCACTTTGTACAGGGCTCTGCACGACACAGGTATTCCCGTCAAATTGGCGTGTTGTCAACAATTTTCCATCTGCATCATACAAATCCACCCTCATCCCACGTTCACTGGCAGGGACATCGGCCGTCAACAGGAATTGACCACCATGCAGCGGGCGTACACGGACGTTGCCGCCACTCTCACGGGTCAACGACAGCAATGACATCCCGTCTTGACCATAATTGCTTTCATAAGCACCCAGGTCGGGAGCCACGCCATGATAGTCGATGCCCTGAACCGGAATATTCCGATAGATGGTTTCAGGCACCTCGACACCTGCATCAATGAGGAAAGAGCCCTCACGCAAATGGGCGAAAGTGGTTGCCGGCAACTGACCGTCTTCGTCACGCGGAGCCACCAGTTCCTTGTAATTGGTGATGTCGACGAACTGTGTGGGGTCAGCCTTTTGGAACTCACAATTCACCACGGTAAGGCGAGGCAACGTCTCATCCACCTCGAAACGTCCGTACTGTCCATATTTCCCATGTTCACCGGGCTTCGGTTCACCGGTCTCCTTGTCGCGCTTGTCGGTGGCGTCATTGTCGTTGATGGCGATGCAATTGGTGAGTCTAACCTCGTGCCCGTCGGCAATGGTCTCATAGATGCGGTAAGAATAGGATTTTGAGCTGATGGAGGTGAGCGTCATGCCCGTACAATTGTTCATGATGATATCCCCGGCATTGTGGTTTTGGTCAAATCCCTTCGCCTTGTTGCAAATAGCCAGGCACCGGTTGAGGTACACATTCATGGCCCCCTGGTCAGACCCGCATTTGAAGCCATTGCCGTTGCCGTCGGGAGCGAGGTTGTCTTCATCCAGGAAACCGTTTTTATAACTGATGCAATTGTCCAGGATGATGGTCATATTGTCACCAAAATTCCCATCTTTCTTATAGAACACATCCCATCCGTCGTCAGAATTGAGGTAAGCCCGGCAGTTGTAGAAATAGTTGCCGTCACCCACGGAGAGTTTGGGAGCAAAACCATCGGCATCACCCTGGTCCTCGTCGCAGTTGAGATAACTGTCGCAGTTGATAATCTTGTTGAAGGCACCGAGGTTTTTGATTTGCAAACCCGTATCGCCATTCTTGTAGAAATTGCATTCCTCTATGATATTGTCATGAGCCTGGTCGTTGGACTGGGCGATATCCGACGACGAACCGCCAGAAGCCTTGTTGCGCTCGATGAGCAGGCCATTGTCACTGGCGTTGCAGATATCGATACGGTAGAAATGCCAGTAACTGCTTGTCAACCGCACCCCCTGATAGGGATTGTCGGAATGTTTGTGATAGGGCATTGCAGAGAAGTCGAGAACCGCCCTTCCTCCTACGGCAAACAGTTCGATGGGCGCCTCCTCGGTGCCGTTGTGGTCATCGATATTGATGCGGTGGTCGTAGATATAGGTTCCCGCCTTCATGCAGATACGCATGCCAGGCTCCACTAAAGCAATGGCCTTGTCGAGCGAGAAGAACGGTTTCTCCTCCGTACCATCGGCAGTGGCATCATCACCATCGGGAGAACACCAGATTTTCTCCGTCAGGTCAGGAGTGGGAGGGATATTCTCATCAATCGTGATAGACTTCTCCTCACCCAACGCTGTTCCAACCGCAGTCACCGCATAAGCACGGTAATAATAGGTTTGTCCCCACATCAGCGGCAATTCTACCTGGAAAACGGATTTGGGTGTTTTTGCCGACACCTTGCTGTCATCAGCCGACAGGTTTTCATGGCCGCCATAGATGATGCCTACCTCGGTGATATCTGCCCCGCCGTCATCGATGACCGTACCGTTGCAGACATATTTCCCGGAACTGGTAGTCAGGTCGCCGGTCGTCACGATGGCAGGTGTTGCCTCCTCGGTATTGAATGTCTTATCCTCGCCATAAACCGTGCCGGCATTCGACACGGCATAGGCACGGTAATGATAGGTGGTACTCGCCTTGAGACCCGTTGCCGTGACGACAAAAGCGGTTTGGCTCAAGTCTTCCACCTCCATTTTGTTTCCACCGATATTGGGGTTATCCTTCGTGTCCCAAACGACGCCCATTTCCCTGACGGGCTGGTCGCCGGCATCAACCAATTGTCCCGACAAATCCGCCGTGTTCTTGGTGATGTTGGAAGCATCACCTGTGATGACCTGGGCCTCTACCCCAAAAGCAGTAGCCGTAACACCCAAATCATCGATATCAGCATCACCACTTCCATCATTCGCTATCTTCACCCGATTGGCAAGATTGTCATCAATGGTGATGGCAGCCTGACCTGTAGAACTGATGGTCTGCACCTTCGACCATGAATTGCCTGCGTCCGTGGAAACATACACATCAATGCCCTTACCCTTCCGCCCGACATAGAACGAAATCTCCTTAACTCCCTTGTCAAGGATTGGCGTGATGACATAACTGCCGTTTTTATAGAGTCTCAGGTTTTGTGAACCACTTCTCACATAACTTGAGTTGGTGGAAACGAAAGCGTTGAGAAAAATCCACTCACCCTGGCCCTCCACATCATAGGAGACTGGTGTTTCGGAACGGGTAGGCGGCACATTGGCCTCAAAATCGTTGATGAAATAATAACCATTCTCATCAATATTGCTGACCGTCATTCTTTGTGCAGCGCATGGCAGTGTCATGCATATAGACAGGACACCCATATAAATCAAGGACAAATAATTTTTCATTACAATTGAAGTAGTAGTTAGTTTTCAGCCGCAAAAATACAAAAAAAATCCTCAGAAAACAAAAACAAAGGAAAAATGTATGATATTTGATTTTTATGTCTATCTTTGCATTGTAAATAGAGTTCATATCATCACCTAATTGATGTTTTTGTACAGTTCACATCACCTGAATGGCAACTAAAAAATATTCAACAGGCAATGGAATGATAAAGGTAGGGGTCATCTTGGCCGACTTTATCATTATAAACTTGTTGCTCTTTTTGGCATCACGGTATGTGCATTACATACATCCCATTTATCCTCTCTATTTCAAAGAAGAGCCACGCGTGACATTCATGATTGCCAATATCTCGATGATCATCGCTCAGTTCAGCGTGGGCATTACCATTCACCGCCGCCGGTCGACAGTCGACGAGGTGTTCATGAATGTTTTCAAACTCTGTCTCCTACATAGTGCCATCATGTTCTTCTGCTTGAGAATGATAGGAGAAAGTGGTGGTATGTTCCGGTTTATGGTCATTTTCTTCACGGTGGAACTGATGCTGATTTTCGTCAGTCGCCTGATAGAGAAACTGATGATCAGACTTTTCAGGCAAGCAGGCAGAAATACGCGAAGCGTGGTCTTTGTGGGTAACGACCCTGCCATCCTGATGCTTTACCGAGACTTGATTTCCGACCCTTCCACAGGTTATCAGGTGTGGGGGTATTTTGCTGACACTCCCATTGAGAATTGTCCGCCAGCCATCCGCTTTCTGGGCAGCCTGAACGACCTCAATCATCTCATCGACAAACCATCAGGAGAACAACTCTCCCCGACCGACATCCCGTCTTCCAAACTGGACCTTTCCAAATTGGACGAATTGTTCTGCTGCTTGTCGCATGATGAGAATGAGAGAATCATGAGGATGATGAAATTCTGCGACCAAAACATCGTGCATTTCTACTACATCCCAAGAATGTCGGGAAATTTCCTACTTAACCTGCAACCAGAGCAATTGGGCGACACCATGGTGTTCACCAACCACCATGAACCCCTCTCCCACCCCATCAACCAGTTTATCAAGCGCACTTTTGATGTTGTCGTGAGTTCTATTGTCTGCATCTTGATTCTGCCGTTTATCCCCATCATTGCCTTCATGATAAAAAGGCAGAGTCCGGGGCCTTTGTTCTTCAAGCAGGAACGGACAGGACTCAACGGAAAGACATTCACTTGTCTGAAATTCCGGTCTATGCACGTGAACGCAGACGCCGACCGTTTGCAGGCTACAAAGGATGACCCCAGGAAATTCCCGTTTGGAGAATTCATCCGCCACACCAACATTGACGAATTTCCACAATTCTTCAATGTCTTGAAAGGCGACATGAGCATCGTCGGCCCCCGTCCTCACATGTTGGCCCACACCAAACAATATGGTTCAATCATCGACAAATACATGGTCCGCCACTTCAGCCTGCCAGGTATTACCGGCTATGCACAAGTCACTGGATGCAGAGGTGAGACCAAAGAATTGTGGGAGATGGAAGAACGTGTCCAGAAAGATATCTGGTATATCGAAAACTGGTCATTTTGGCTTGACCTCAAGATTATATTCAAAACAGCACTTACCTTGATACGCCCTGACAAGAAAGCCTATTGAGCCTATCAGGAGAGTTAATGAATGATAAAAATAAATAAAAATCTGACAAAGAGCCGATTCTCTTCCTTATTATAAATAGATTTTTTATATCTTTGTCGGGATTATGTAAATCCTTCAATAGATTCAGTAGCAACTGTTTCAGGTATTTAGGGTAATTCTTCTGGATAAAAGGTCATTCCTACATTCACTATAACTGGCACATATATCAATCTTGGCGCCAAACTAAGCATAAGATTCATCATCATTATGATAAGGAGAACAACAAGTATTATTATTTTTTTAATTGCAGCTCTTGCATCCCTGCAAGCAAAACCTGTGGACAAGAAGGTAGCCCTCCAATCGGCGAAGGACTTCCTGTTTTCCAAAGGTATTGACATGCAGCTTGAAACCGAGGCAACAGTTCAAGCGAGAAGGGGCAAGGAAGCACAATTGGGAAGCTACTACTACCTTTTTAACTCCACAAACAACAACGGTTTTGTCCTGGTTGCAGGAGACGACTGCATCAACCCCATTTTAGGCTATTCAGACAACGGAAATATCTCTCCCGACAACATCCCCGATGGTCTGCAAGCCATCCTTGACCTATATTCACACGCCATAGATGACTTGAGCGAAAGAGAAGCACTTGGCATTGACAACGACGGTGCAAACCGTCCAAGACATACCATGTCGGTCGCCCGCGAACCCATCAATCCGTTCTTGACAAAACATTGGGGCCACCGCGACCCTTACAATGCACAAAACCCCTCCGTTAATGACACGGTGTGTCTGACAGGTTGTGCCACGGTAGCTTTGGCAGAGGTGATGGGATATTACGAATATCCCCAGATTTCTCCCCTTGTCAAGGGGTATACCACTTCCACAAGGAAAATCCAACTGGAAGACCTTGACCCCACCACCTTGGAATGGCAGGACATGATTACCAATTATCTCTCCTACAGCTACACTACAGAGCAGAAAGAAGCCGTAGCCAAGATGATGAGATACGTCGGTCAGCATCTGAAGAGTGATTACCAAACGGTTTCTACAGGTGCTCCCACCACCAACATGCCCAAAACCTTACAGGCTTTTGGATACAACTCCTCTCCTGTCTCCTCCCTTTCCTCAAAGACCATGAATGAGTGGGAAGACATCATTTACAACAATATGCTCAAACGCAGTCCCGTCATCATCTGCGCCAACAATATCAACAAGGATGGTACCCATGCCTTCATCATCGATGGTTATGACAAAGATGATTTCTTCCATATCGACTGGGGATGGAATGCCACAGGCAATGGCTTCTACAGTTTCTCCAAGTTGAGTCCCTATGACAACACGGCGACCTACTCATATATGAGAGATTTGAGTATCATCTTCAATATCGAACCCTCAGAAACCTATGAGCAGACCAGTTCCATCACCCCATACTCATGTCTGGAGACACAAGCCATATCGGTGGATGAATTGGGCGACATCACTATCACCAGAAAGAATCTATTCGGCAGGACTTTGAAATACAAACATGGAATAGCTATCGTCGATGAGTATTCCAAATTGGTCAGAGTACTTGACTATGACACCCTCTCCTACAAGAGTTATGAAGTGGTGACGAGAAACTGGAACATGTATGACTTGAGCGGACTGCGTCATGGCAGTTTCCGCATCTACCCTGTGAGTCAATTGGAAGATGGTGACGGGAATTGGCATTTCGACAAATCCACGGGCACCAATTCCTATATTGCCGTGGAGATGGATAATGATGAATACACGCTGTCGGACGGTCCGGCCATCGTCTACAATTCCGTTTCGTGCGACAGCACCTTGGGCTTTGTTTCGGGTTCTCCCCGTATCATCAAGCTCAACATGACCAACAATTCGATGGACAAGCTGAAAAAATACCTCTATATGTTTGAGGACAACAAACCAGCTATGTTCAATCTTACCAACATCCCACCCAACACGACTGCTGATGTAGATTTCTACTATAGCCCCTCCTCGCCAGGAACCCACGACATCGTTATCAGTACAGATGTCAATAGGAAAAACGTCATACACAGTTCCACCATTGAGGCGGAGGATTCTGTCCATTACGCACTGAGTTTCAACTATACCATCGACAATTATGACAAGACGGACAGGAAACTTTTTGGTAATGAGATACATGCCCATATTAAAGTCACGAACAGAGGGAATGTAGATTACCACGACTACATGCGTCCTCTCCTGATAGAAACGTCCTGGCACACGACCAAACTGCTGTATCTCCACATCCCCAAAGGAAAGTCGGTTACCTTTGACTTTGATGTCTACAATTTGGTATACGGCAACAACTACACCTTCCGTATCTACTACAAGAAGTGTAGTGGCAACGACAATCTGCAGTTGAACAGGAATATGGCCTTAAACTTTGCCATCAAGCCCCGTCGGGGAATATGCACATGGGATAAGGACGGTCACCTCACGGCGATAGAGCCCAGCACTGAGGTTTTCGTGATGCCTGAGGACGCCGTAGCACTCGACTTGACAGGAAACAGCACTGTTCCATCAGACATTGTGCCCAACAGCAATCCCAACACCCTGTATTATGTGACGAAGAGATATGAGAGTCTGAACGGTTTGAACCAGATTATCAAGGGTGTTGCCGACAGCATCTCATTCACAGACAGCATACCATGTTATGTTCCTGCGGATTTCAAGGCTGACAGCGTCAGTTATATCCGCACCTTCGACAAGGGATTCACAGGCAAACGCAATGGCAGCAACTGGACAACCCTCGCCCTTCCTTTCACAGTAGACAAAGTGTTCAATACTGTGGACAGTGTGGAAATAGACTGGCGCCATCCCACCGATGAGGTGGCGAAGGACTTCTGGGTGCGCCGTTTCTTCGGCCAGGAGGGCATGACAGCCTATTTCACCGATGCAGACCGTATAGAGGCCAACAAGCCCTATATCATCACCGTACCCAGTGATTATAAAGGTGAGGAATTCAATCTTGTAGGAAAGCCATTGCTGTTCAGTGCCACTAATGCCGACATTATCAAGAGCAAGGTTTTCGCCGATACCGACAATTATGATTTTATCGGTTCCTTCAAGACGACAAAACCTGATGGCCAATACATATATTTACTTGACGAGGAAGTAGGCGGCAACAACTTTGTCTACCATGAGGACAACACGACCATGGTGCCATTCCGCGCCTATTTCACTTCAGAGACACCCCCACGTGAGGGTTCGATGCTTTATGTCTCTTCCTATATCTATGTACCAGAGACAGATGCTATCAGTGCTGTTGCCGTGGACAACGGGCAAAGCAAGAAGACCATGCCAAGTCAAAAAATCCTTGGCGTGTACAGCATCACAGGAAGGAAACTGGCAGAAGCCACCAATGTCTCACCTCGGGAAATACTGCAACAACTTCCTTCCGGAATCTACATTATCAACGGAAAGAAATACGTCAAGTAAACACAAAGCGGTCGCCCCGCAGTTGGCATGAAGCCAGTGAAAAACTGACGAGGCGGGCGAGAATCACAATGACATGCTGCCGTCTGACCCCAGAGCGGCGGACCACTTGTTGGAGTGTTAAAGGTTCTTCATGAGACAGGACCTGCATGACACGTTCCTCTTCCTCACCTATGCTCACAAACTGCCCCTCGGGAGACTGTTCAGCACGCCAGATTCTAAGGTGTACGGGCGAGGCTACAATATTCTCATCGGCCACCCTGATGTAAGCCCTCCATCGCCCATCATCACAAAGGGCACGGATAGGTCTCTGTGTGGACCGTTCCACCGAAGCAATGAGTATTTGACGTTTCTCGACGGTAAAAGTCTCAAAGGCAACCTGTACTGCAGGCCGGCAATAATTGGTGGCTGCTGCCTGCATCATGAAAATTTCCTCCTCGGAACGCACCCCCGACAAATGCCCGTCATCCCGCACACCTATGAGCAGCCTGCCGCCGTCGGTATTGGCAAAAGCCGACACCGACTTGGCAAGTTTCAGAGCATCAGCAACCTTGTATTTGAAATCTTGTTGCTGATGCTCCCCCTCGCTGATAAGACTGAGCAGGTAACGCTTGGCATCCGTAAGCATAGGTATTGTCTATTGGGAGACCGTTACCAGTCATTGAGAATCAATAAAGATAAATCTTGAAATCCTTGATACTTCCCGGGGCGGCTTGTTCGGCACGGGGCAGGTATTCAAGGGCGCCAACCGTCTGTTCTTCACCGAGGTCGATGACGAGCAGATGGGGCAGGCTGCTGCCACGCTCCGTCTGCCAGTAGGTCGACTCCTGCAGGTCATAGACCTTGTCGCCCGTATGGTTGCCGTTCTCCTCTTCCGAGTCAGCATACTTGGTGGTCCAAGGCTCCCGGCTGAGCCGCTTGCCGTCGGCACCTTGCAGGTAGAGTTCGGCGATGGCCACACGGTCGTTCTCCTTCTGTGTGGAGAGACATTCGATGGCCAGGTAGCGGCCCTTCTTCTGGCTGTTGAACTTGACAGTTTGCCATCCGTTTCCAGCCTTGAAGGAGCCTGTGGCAACAGGAGTGGCGGAGTTGAGGTCGGGCTTGTCGCCGATATTGTTGTGCTTGTTGGTCTTCTCCAGTTGCAGTTTGTTGAGTTCAGGTTCGGCCTGTCCCCAGACGACAGCCTCTTTCGGTCCTACCACATCGAGGACAATCACTTCGTTTTTGCCTTTCTTCAGCCAGCAGCCCGGCACATAGAGCGTCTGCTGCGGACCAATCGACCAGATGCGTCCCATGGCATGGCCGTTCACCCATACCTGTCCTATTCCCCAAGTCTCGAAGTTGAGGAAAGTGTCGCCCACCTTCTTCAGCATGAAGTAGCCACGGTAGTAACCGCGCTTGCTCACCAAATCAAGTCCGTCTTTGTTCCACTTAGGCGGTGTACCGAGGCGCAGATGCGAGTCATCTTTGGTCAGGTCATGGTTGTTGGCAAAAGCATTCACCGCCTTGCGGTAATCATCCGACATGCCGTATTTGGTCCATTGCTGCGGTTTCCATGTGGTCTCCACCTCATCGACAACAGCAGAGATGGCCACCTCGCCCACGATGCCTTTGAAGTCCTTGATGGCGCGGCCGAAGTTGATTCGTCCCATCGCCTCCACCAGGATTTCGAGTTCATCGCCTTTCTTTACAGGAGGCAAGGTGAGACTTTTCTCGTTTTTCACCCGGTCAATCTTGCCGATATATTTGCCATTGATGAATATCTGGGCGAAGTCGTGGAAATCGGCCGTAATGACACTCCGGGCAGGAATCTCCGGCAGTTTGGTCATATAGAGCATCGAGCCCCATCCCAAATCCATTTCCTCGAAAGTCACCAATCCACCCTCCTTGCGTACCGGCATTTTCAGGTCAGGGTCCTCGCCGTTGAGCATGGATGAGAACTCCGTCAACTCAAACTTCGGCACGGTGATAATCGGCATGGGAGCCTTCGGCACGGTGGGCATCTTTTTCCCGTCGTTGTATTTTGCCATCATCTCGCGGAGTTCCCAGAATTTGGGTGTGGCGAGTCCCCATTCGTTGATGGGAGCATCGTAGTCATAGGAGGTGACATCAGGGGCGAAACCGGGACTGTTGGCACCTGCCCAATGACCGAAGGAGGTGCCTCCGTGTGTCATATAGAGTGAGAAGGAGATGCCTTTGGAGAGCATCTCATCCATCCCCTCCACCATGTCTTTGGCCGGACGAGTTTCATGGCGCGCACCCCATTTGTCGAACCAACCGCTCCAGAACTCTGAACACATTTTTGGGGCATTGGGCCGCAGTTCGCCCAGACGGCGGAACTGTTGGTCGATATTGGCTCCTGTACCGAAATTCATGGTCCAGGTGAGGTCATCGAGTCCGTTTTTCTCAAAATTGGATGACCAGTCGCACTGGAAGAGAGCCATTTCTGGTCCATAGATACCGCGCAGGCAGTCGCGTATCTCACTGACATAGGGTTTGTCTTCTCCATACGAGCCATACTCGTTCTCCACCTGTATCATGATGATGGGACCACCATGCTGGATGGTGAGCGGTGCGAGTTGTTCGCCCACTTTCTGCTCGAAGATTTTCACGCGCTCCATGAAGTAAGGGTCTTGCTCACGCAGACGGATATCCTTTTTCTTCAGGAGCCACCAGGGCAGACCGCCCATCTCCCATTCGGCGCAGACATACGGACCCGGGCGCACAATGACATACATGCCGTTTTTCTGAGCCAGGCGGCAAAACTCTGCCACATCGTTGTTGCCAGTGAAGTTGAACTCACCCTCGCGCTGCTCATGAATGTTCCAGAAGACATACAGACATAGCGTGTTCATGCCCAAGGCCTTGCACATTTTTATCCGATGGTCCCAATACTCGCGGGGTATACGTGGATAATGAACCTCTGCGGCCTTCACCACGAAAGGTTTTCCGTTCAAGAGGAATGTCTTGTTGCCCACCTGGAAGTTATCTCCTTTTTTTGCCAAGGCGGTAGCACATGTCGCCAACAACAATATGGCAACCATCAACAAACGTCTGGAGTTTTTCATAAAATAAAAGTGAAAGGTTATTTGAATCAAGATTAGAAACTGTCGAGCCAGGCTTTGAGTTCCATGATCATCTCTATATGATATTTAAAACTCAACCGGCTGCCCCAGCCATGTCCTCCATCAGGATAGACATGCAGTGAGGCAGGCACATCATGTCTGTAAAGTTCCATATAATAGTTGGTGCCATTCGAAGGCGGCACCACCGTATCGTCATCACTCAAAGCGATAAATGCCCTTGGGGTCGTCCGGGTAACCTGCATGTCGCTGCTGTAGTTCTTCTCCTGTCTCTTCTTGTTCCCCTTACCCAGGAAATTGTCGTGTGAGCCCTGATGAGTATACCCCTGCAACATCGTAATCACCGGATAGAACAGGATTTGGAAATTGGGTTTGGCCGTACGCTCCGAGAGCGTGGCAACAATAGAAGCCAGATGCCCACCAGCCGATGAGCCCATGATACCCACCTCATTTGACTTGATATGCCACTGCATGGCGTTGCGCCGCACCATTTTTAGTGTTTCCTCGGCATCGGAAATAGGTATTTGGGGATTACCATGAGGCATCCTGTATTTCAACACGAATGCTGCTATACCCATATTCTGAAAGAATTTTGCCCATTCATGTCCCTCATGATCCATGGCAAGACCTTGATAACCACCGCCCGGGCATATCACGATGGCCCTTCCTGTATTTTTTCTTTCTGCCGGCAGATAAATCCATACTTTTGCCGTATCTGTCACTATACCATGGCTATGGGGAGCACCTTGGGGCCATAAATTCATCACTTTAACACTTTGCGCAGACACGCCAGCCGAGATAATGGCTGCTGTCATCAGGAGTAGAAGTCTTTTCATCATACTTATTATAAATAGTCTTTTCTTCGTCGATTGACTTGCAAAGATAACATTTTTTTCGTAATATTGCATCGGATTTAGATATTATAACTATTCTATTAAAGCTACACATGATGAAGAAATCGACTTTTCTATTCACCCTGATGGTCATGACTGCCATCAGCATCCAAAGTAAGGTAAGGCTGCCACATATCATCAGCGACAACATGGTGATACAACAAAATACCCAGGTCCGTTTTTGGGGTTGGGACCAGGTGGGGAAGAAAGTGACGGTCAGCGTATCCTGGAGCGACAAAAAATATGAGGCCAAGACCAACCGCGACGGACAATGGTCTGTCAGCATCCCAACACCGGCCGCCAGTTACACGCCGCTCTCCATCACCTTCGATGATGGAGAGGCGGTGACCATCCACGACGTTCTCGCAGGAGAAGTATGGGTCTGCGCAGGCCAGAGCAACATGGAAATGCCTATGAAAGGATTTGGCAACTGCCCGGTGGAAGGATATATGGACGAGGTCATCAATGCCCGTCAATACAAGGGTATCCACTATGTGAAGATACCCAGCGTGATGAGCATGAAGCCTTTGAATGATGCCAACTGCGAGTGGAAAGAAATCAATTCCGCCACTATCAGCGAGGCGTCGGCCACCGGCTACTTTTTCGCACAAGTGCTCAACAAAGTCCTTGACATACCCATCGGCCTGGTTATGGCCAACAAGGGCGGCACACGTGTAGAGAGTTGGCTGACCCGTGAAAATCTTGAAAAATACACGAAAGAGCCTCTCGACACCATGGCCATCGTGAACGGACACGAATGGGACTATCACCGCCAACTCGTATGGGGCAACGGCACCTTCAATCCCATCCTGAACTACACCGTCAAGGGCATCATCTATTACCAGGGATGCTCCAACGTGGGAGACCCCGGCAATCAATATTCCGAGCGCCTGGCCTTGCTTGTCAAACAATGGCGCGACCAATTCGGACTTGGCGAGATACCTTTCTACTTTGTGGAAATAGCCCCCTATCATTACGACAACATCAAAGGCGAGGACGGTGCCCGGCTCCGTGAGCAACAATACATCGCCTCCACCAAGATACCCAACAGCGGCCTGGTATGCACCAACGACCTCGCCTATCCCTATGAAACCACACAAATCCATCCTGCACAGAAGAAACCCGTAGGACAGCGCCTGGCTTATCTGGCACTCAACCAAACCTACAACATGCAAGAAGTGTGGTGCAAGAGTCCTTCCTTCAAGGACATGAAGATAGACGGCAGCGACATACACATCCATCTCAACGATGACTATGGAGCCATCAACAGATTTGAGGGCATTACAGGATTTGAGGTGGCAGGTGCCGACAAGGTGTTCTATCCGGCCGAGAGTGTTCACTTCTGGAGACCCGGCGGTGGTTATTGGGATGAGACCATCAAGATTTCCTGTCCTGAAGTGAAGAACCCCGTCGCCGTAAGGTATGGTTTCAGAAATTTCCTGTTGGGCAACTTAAAGAATGCAGCCGGACTGCCCCTCTTCCCATTCCGGACAGACAACTGGTAGACGAAATCTTTGTATGAAGCATCCACTCGAACGGTTCTGCTATTGCCCTGTTTGTGGCAGCAGTGCCTTCCCTGTCCAAGATGAGAAAAGCCGCAGATGTGAAACCTGCGGCTTTGAATACTATCTGAACCCGAGCAGTGCCTATGTCGCCGTCATCACCGACAAGAATGGCCGCCTGCTGGTAGAGCGGCGTGGCCGTGAGCCAGCCTTCGGCACATTGGATTTGCCGGGAGGGTTCGCCGACATAGGAGAAACGGCTGAGCAGGGAGTTGCCCGTGAGGTGCGCGAGGAGACCGGCCTTGAAGTCACCCATGTGGAATACCTGTTCAGCATCCCCAACACCTATTTATACTCAGGAATGTGCATTCCTACTCTCGACATGTTTTTCCGATGCCGTGTGGCAGACGACGCCTGCCT
>CACXDY010000199.1 GCA_902766505.1 uncultured Prevotellaceae bacterium | reverse complement strand
GTAGTAGCCGTATTCCCGTCATAGGCCCATCTGAGATAGGAAGCCCCATGCACGAAACCAGCTCCAAAAGCGGTCAAGATAATGTTGTCGCCTCTCCGCAACCTGTTCTCGTATTCCCATATCGCCAACGGGATAGTGGCAGCGCTGGTATTGCCGAAATGCTCTATATTGACCATTACCTGCTCCATGGGAAGTTCCAGGCGCTTGGCCACTGCCTCGATGATTCGCATATTGGCCTGATGGGGAACCACCCAAGTGATATTGTCCTTGCTCAGACCATTCCTCTCGGCTATCAACGCACAATCATCGCTCATGTTGGTGACTGCGTAGCGGAACACGGTTCGCCCCTCTTGATAAAGATAGTGCAAACGATGGTCAACGGTGAAATGAGAAGGAGGGCATACCGAACCACCCGCTTTCATGTGAAGGAAAGGAAGCCCCTTTCCATCTGTGCGGAAATACGAATCCATGTACCCCATCTCCTCGTCTTCCTCAGAAGCCTCCACCAAGACGGCACCTGCACCATCACCAAAGAGGGGACAGGTGGCGCGGTCTGTATAGTCGACCATCGACGACATCTTGTCGGCTCCTATGACGAGAATTTTCTTGTATCTCCCGCTTTCTATCAGACAGGCAGCATTGTCGAGTGCATACAAGAAGCCGCAACATGCTCCCCAAAAATCAAAAGCGAAGGCATTTTTGAGTCCGAGCTTACCCAGAACGATCGATGCTGTGGACGGGAAATGATAGTCGGCCGTAGAAGTGGCAAGAATGACTGCGTCTATGGTTTGAGGGTCGACGTCTGTTTTCTTCAACACCATTTTCGCAGCCTTTCGCGCCATATATGACGTACCCAGACCTTCCTCGGTGAGAATTCGCCGCTCCTTGATACCAACGCGGGTCATAATCCACTCGTCATTGGTTTCTACCATCCTCGACAGCTCTTCATTGTTGAGCACATAGTCGGGAACGTAGCCACCAACACCGGTGATTATCGCTCTGATTTTTCCCATTACTCAACTGTTTCCTTCACGATAGCCACCTTACCTCTATAGTATCCGCAAGTTGCGCATACGGTGTGGTATACATAGTATGAACCACAGTTGGGGCAAAGTGCCAATGTAGGTGCCACGGCCTTGTCGTGAGTTCTTCTCTTCAAGGTACGGGTCTTTGACTGTCTTCTTTTAGGATGTGCCATTTTCTTGTTATTCTTTAATTGTTGATTTTAATTTTTCCAATTTACTCCATCTGGGGTCCACAGCCTGTTCTTCTGAATTCTCCTCCTGGCGGGTCAACTGCCTGATACGCTCAAGCATTTCCTTGTTGCATGCTCCTTCCTCATGCACGTGACGGGTAGGAATGGCCAAGGCTATCGACTCATAGATGAGCCACGTCACATCGAGGATGCCTTCATCTGCCGGCACGACGATGATATCGTCAGTGCTTGGCAAATCTCCCAGTTTGGCTATGACCCTGTCCTGAACATCGATATCCTGACGCATGTCGTCGAGGCAAATGTCACATGGCACGACGGCATAGCCTTTCGTGTCGAACAGCAGTTCATAAACTCCACTGGTTTTCAAGACTCTCAGCTGGGTTTTCAGGCATCCTCCCTTGACGATACTGGTGTCAGTATCCTGGAAGAAACTGTCTTGAATATCGAATTCAAAAGTTTCCCCATCGCCTTGAAGGGCCTTCAAATCTATCTTAAATCTTTCAAGATTACCCATTTGGGCTGCAAAGTTACGATTTTTTTTTGGATTAAGGGAAAGAATTAAGGAAAAATTCTAATTCTTAAGTTCAATTCTGAATGTAGTCCCTTTTCCCAACTCAGAGTACTTGACGAAAATGCGTCCTTTATGATATTCCTCCACAATGCGCTTGGCCAGTGACAACCCGAGCCCCCACCCTCTTTTCTTGGTGGTGAATCCAGGTGTGAATACGGTGTGCAGGTCTTTCTTTCTGATGCCTTTTCCCGTATCAGCGACCTCTACCACGGCTTTCCCCGGCTCCATCAAGGTGGTGAGTGTGATGGTGCCCTCACCCTCCATGGCGTCAACGGCATTCTTGCAGAGGTTCTCGATGACCCATTCAAACAACTGGGGGTTGATTTGTGCGATGATGTCGTCTTCAGGGAATTCGGTGACCATTTTCACTTTTGCCGAAGTACGGCGGTTCATGTATTCTACCACATGCCGCATGACTTCATTGAGACTGGCCGGAGCCAGCTCGGGCATTGACCCAATTTTTGAGAAGCGGTCGGCAATCAGCTGCAGACGCTTCACGTCTTTGTCCATCTCGGGCAACAGGTCATCCTCCGGATAGGTTTCCTTGAGAATCTCCGTCCATGCCATCAGACTTGAGATGGGGGTTCCCAACTGATGGGCTGTCTCCTTAGACAATCCCACCCACACCTTGTTCTGCTCTGCTTTCTTGGATGTGAGCAGGGCGAATATGGCGATGACCACAAACACCATGACCACTCCCAACTGGATATAAGGCCACCACGAGAGGCGCTTAATCATGATGGAATCATCATAACAGACATTGATGAAGTCGCTCTTTGTCTCCTCGTCGAGGTAGATTTTGATGGCATTTCCTGCACGGAGCATTGCCTGTCCTTTGACTGTGGCATTGCGTAGACTATCCTCATAATCCACTCCTGAAATATTGAGGTTGCGGAAGGTGGAAGCATGGTTATTCTTATCCATCACAATGACAGGAATCGTGTTGTTCTCGTTGATTACCTTGAGCACCAGATTCAAGTCTGTATTCTCATCGGCATTGTTGAACGAACGCATGGCCTCGGCCCATACCTCCATCTTATTTCTTTCCTCGATAGACAGGTCCCTCACCAAATATTGGGATACAAAGAGAGATACGACGGCCAACAACACAGCCGCCGCAACGAGGACGATTTTCACCTGGCGTATTCTGTCAGTCCACTGCATGGCTATAGAATTAACGCACAAAGGTTGATTTTATTATCCAAAAAAGAAGTAGCTGAAGAAAACAGCGGCTATCATGCCCGCAAAGTCGGCCGTCAGGCCACATTTCACTGAGTAACGGTATTTCTTGATACCTACGCTGCCGAAGTAGACTGCCAAGATATAAAACGTGGTGTCAGTGCATCCCTGCAACACGCTCGACAAGTGACCGATGAAAGAATCTGGACCGAAATGCGCAAAATTCTCCAGCATCATACCACGGGCACCCGGGCCGCTGAGCGGTTTCATGAGCGCAACGGGCAAGGCACCCACGAAATCGGAGTTGAGCCCTATGGCCTCGACACCCGACTCCACCAGATGCTGGAGCATCTGCAATCCGCCGGAAGCTCTGAAGATACCTACAGCCACCAGAATGGCCACTACGTAGGGTATCAGATTGACAGCCACCTGGAAACCGCCTTTCGCCCCTTCGATGAAGGAATTATATACATTGAGTTTCTTCCTCCATCCCGAATAGATGAATATCATAATGGCACCCAGTATCATGATACTGGTCAGAACACGGCAGAAATGCTGCATCTGCTCGTTGTCCATTCCGATGATGGCCGTGAACAAAGCAGCCACAAAGGTAGCTATCACGGCAAACATCAAAAGGATATATCGGTTGATGAGATTGATGCGCTGAAATATGGAGCACACTATCAGTCCCACGATGGTGGAGCACAGCGACGTCAACAGCAAGGGGATGAACACGTCGGTGGGGTCGGCGGCACCCGCCTTTGCCCGATAAGCCATGATGGAAATGGGGATGATGGTGATGCCCGATGTGTTGAGCGTCAAGAACATAATCATGGAATTGCTTGCCGTATCCTTCTTGGGATTGATACTCTGCAACTCCTGCATGGCCTTAAGTCCCATGGGGGTAGCAGCATTATCGAGTCCGAGCATATTGGCCGAGATATTCATGAAGATGGCTCCCAGTGCCGGATGTCCCTTAGGTATCTCAGGAAAGAGACGCGTGAGGACAGGGCTCAGGAAGGAGGCAAGACGCCGGATGAGTCCGCTGTCCTCTCCTATTTTCATCAATCCCATCCAGAGCGTCAGCGTTCCCGTCAGTCCCAGACACATCTCGAAACCATCCTTCGACATCTCGAAGGTGGAGTCCATCATCGCGGGCAGCGCCTCATAGTCGCCCAGAAAGAGTTTGACCACCCCTACCAGGAACCCCAAGGCAAACAGTGCAATCCAAATATAGTTCAGTGCCATCGGCCGCTATTTCCTCGTCTTATTGTTGCTTGCTGCTGGTTTCTTTTCTCTGCCTTTCTCTGCCACGGCCTTCTCTATGGCCTCATTGCTCAGCACCTTTTTCGGGTCGAGATGACGCTTGCGCTGTATACCCTGCTTGCGCATGGCACGTTCCTCAAAGGGAAGGTCATCGGCATACTCATCCTTGATAATCACCTTCATTCCCATAAAAGCATAGTTTTTACGCAAATCGATGATATCGGCATCTTTCAGACGTATGCAGCCTTCACTGGCCCTGCCGGGCACACTCACCTCATTGTTGGTGCTGCCGTGTATACCTATTCCACTGTGGCCTGGAGTGACCAGACGGAGGAAATAGTTTCCATAAGCCTTGATATTTCCACGGCCATCGCCGAAGTCATGCTTCCATGTCGAGGCATCTGCCAACTGCGAAATAGTGAAAGGCTTTGCCATCGTACTGTTAGGTGTGCGCATATCTCCACGACGCTCCTTATTGCCTTTTTTCAGGCCGAAAGCACAATCGTAACGTGCCAGAAGCACGGTATCACCGTCCTGTGCCTCATAGACATAGAGATAATAGTCTTTCTTGGACATCACAATAAAGCATTTCTGCTTCATCTTCATCCGTCCGGGAAGGGAAATCGACTCATCGGCATCAATCCTCACCGCACGTTTTCCATAATCGAGCACCACATGCTCACGGATGTCGTCGGAAGAATAAGGCAATCTATTATCCGAGGGATTGCCATCAGTATGGGCAAATGAGCAAAGGCCCAACATCATGGTCAGCCATGCTCCAAAAGTTGATAAGGAAGTCAAAGTTTATGATATTTAATAAGGTGAAAAATTATTCTACAAGATAAGTAAATTGTTTCGACATGTAATAACGCTTGCCCATGTAAACGACCTGATACCAGTCGCCTTCCTGACCAACGCATTCCAGCCGGGTACCTTTCTTTACCGAACGGGTAGCCCCATGCTCGTCCTTCAAATAACCTGCCTTGAGGCTGGGACCAAAACGCATCCTGACACCCTCACCATTGACCACGACCTGCTGCTGGTGCTTCGGGTTGAAGCCAACGGCTTTCTTACCATCCACTGACACATCTGCCGTTGTATCCACGACAGCAGAAGTATCGGCTGCAGAAGATTTGGCATCACCGTCATCATCAGACGATGGCATGGAAGAGTAATGATAGATGCCGCCGACTATCAGCAACAAGGCCAGAACGGCAATGATGAAGAAAAGCATTTTACGGTCGTTGCCAGACTTTGGCGGTCGGGGCAGTATTTCTCCCTGGCCCTCGTTCACCGCAACCTGTTCTTTCTGTTCATCCTCAGGCTCAAGCACTTCCTTTTGTTGGAAAGACTTAATCGAGCGCCCGCAATAGGGGCAAAGATTGGCATCATACGGGATATTTCTCCCACAATGTTGACATTTAATCATCGTAATAATTCTATGGGGAAACAAAGGTAATGAGTTTTTTTGTATTTTCGGCCTGCCGCGGAGGATTTTTTTGGACTTTAAACCGTCAGGATACGGACAGGCACAAAATGACAATGCCCCCCGTCCCCATCTGGGGGCGGAGG
>CACXDY010000198.1 GCA_902766505.1 uncultured Prevotellaceae bacterium | reverse complement strand
GGAGGAATGGACGATGAAAATCCGAAAGACCGACGGCACACCGGCCAAGGCGCAGTTGTTGGCCGTCCTCTACGATGCCTCGCTCGATCAGATAGTGAAGCCACAGTGGTGGAGGAAAAGCCAGATGCTGGGATTCTACACGGCGTCGACCAATTGGATGAAGCCCAATTTTTCAAGACTGAGGAAAAGCGGAGTTACTACTACCTGGTCGCAGCTGACCGAAAATCCTTTTTCCCTGAGTCATTTCGACAGCAACCTGTTGTCACTCAGTGCAACCGATTATTCGTTGGCATGTTTTGCCAGTGTGTCTAAGACCATAGATAAAGGGGTGAAAAAGCAGGGCAAACGTGGCTATGTGTCGGGCATTGTTGTCGACGAGGTAGGAGAACCAATCATTGGTGCTTCCGTGATGCAAAATGGCACCAATAAGGGTGCGGTGACCAATATCGACGGAGAATTTGAGATCAAGGCCGACAAGGACATGGAGGTCGTTGTTTCTTATATTGGTTATAATTCTTTGAGAGAGACCCTACGCAAGGGGAAATATGCAGTCCTGCAACTGACTGAAGATGAACAACGTTTGGAAGAAGTGGTGGTCGTTGGATATGGAACGCAGAAAAAGTCGAATTTTACGGGAGCTATCAAGATTCGCGGTTCTAAAGCAACGGCCCCGGTCCTCAAGTCTGAAGAGATGGAACAAGAAAAGCCAGAGGCGGAATCTGCCGCTCAGATTCCCATCCGTGAGAATATGAACGAAACAGCCTTTTTCTATCCCAATCTTCTGACAAATGATGACGGGTCCCTGGCCATCAAATTCAAACTGCCCGAGAGTGTCACCACATGGAGATTCTTGGGTATGGCTCACGACCTTGACATGAACATGGGGATGATGGACTGCACGGCTGTCGCACAGAAAGAGGTGATGGTGCAGCCCAATATGCCAAGATTCCTGAGAGAGGGCGACCAGGCCACCATCTCGGCAATGGTATCAAATTTGGGCGACAAACTGCAGTCGGGTGTGGCGACCATCGAGTTGACGGATGCAGAGACTGAAAAGGTGGTTTTCGCAGACAAATGTGATTTCACTGTGGAGCAAAATGCCACCACACCAGTGAGATTTTCTTTTGTACCCGACGACACCGCCCACCTCCTCGTGTGCCGTATCAGTGTGAGCGGAAACAACTTTGCCGACGGTGAGCAGAGTTTCCTGCCTGTGCTGCCCGACCGTGAGATGACCACCGACTCCTACGCATTCACCATGCATCAGCCGATGACATTGACTGTCGATGTGGACAGTATGCTGCAGGGCAGCGACCAGCATCGCGTCATGACCATCGAATACACCGACAATCCGGCCTGGATGATGGTGACAGCAATGCCCACGTTCACTACCCGTCCTGAAGACGATGCCATTTCACAAGCCATCGCACTCTATGTCAACTGTTTGGGCGAGAACATCCTCAACACGTCGCCATTGCCCGGTAAGATCATCAGCCAATGGAGAGAAGCACCTATCGACGACAGCCAGTTGGTCGGCGAATTGCAGAGAAACGATGGTATGTATGGTATCGTTTTGGAGGAGACACCATGGGTGATGAATGCCAAATCGGAAACGTCAGAACGGAGAAACCTTTTGAAATTCTTCGACAAGCCAACGATGAATATGCGTATCGACCGTGCGGTTACAAGATTGAAAGCCTTGCAGCGTCCGGATGGTGGATGGGCTTGGTGGAAGGACATGCCCAGTTCGCGATACACCACATTCGCTGTCATGGAAATTCTGGCAAGACTCCATAGGACAATGGGGACGTCGAGCAACCTGCATGGACTCTACGATGTCAATAGGATGCTCAAGCAAGGACTGCCTTATCTGGACAAACTGATGAAAGAGGATATGGAGCGTGAGACAAAGATGGAGGCACCTACAGAGGATATGCTGCACTATCTGTATATCTGCGCACTGATGGATGACAAGCCAAATGCAGAAATTCAGAAAATGAGAAAGCAATTGATGGAATTCGTGCGGGGACAGAAATTAGACCTCACCATCTACGGGAAAGCCGCCTGCGCGGTCATCATGGCTCATGACGGACAGAAGAACAAAGCGCACGACTATTTGAGAAGCCTCAAGGAATATGCGGTGACTTCACCCGAGCGTGGGATGTATTTCGATACACCACGGGCACAATATACATGGTGTGACGCAACAATTCCCACAGTGGCATTGGCCATCGAGGCACTGAGACTTGTGGAACCAGAGGACACCATGTCGGTGGAACTGATGCGAAGATGGTTGCTCTCACAGAGGCGCACAAAAGGTTGGGGAAATGCCATCAATAGCCTCAACGCCATTCAT
>CACXDY010000197.1 GCA_902766505.1 uncultured Prevotellaceae bacterium | reverse complement strand
GGATTATGGACGATGGCTGCAGGGCATCAAGTTGTATGGAAATTATCTGAAGGAAATCCAGCGTTATACCGAACCTTACGGCATGGCTCCTTCAGGCATTTACAAGACTGAGGAATATTCCGACTCCGTCGGCTTTCACTCCCTACATCTCTTCTCGCCCGAAAATGCACACGAGCGTTACGATGTGCAATTGATGCGTGGTGTAAGAATCGACGACAATTGCTATCTGCGGCGGTTCCCTATATGGTTTGGCATCTTCAATGGAAATGAGGCTGTCATCCTGTCGGCAGGAAAGGCTGCCGCTCTATGTGGGCACTTCCTCAAAGATGATGAGTTGTTGCAGATAGGACGGGAACAACTCTATTGGACGGTGGGAAAAAATCCTTTCTGCCAGTCGCTCATCTATGGCGAGGGATACTGTTACCCGTCAATGGACAGTTTCTCCTCGGGTGAGATAATGGGTGAAATACCCGTTGGCATCCGTTCGTGGGGAGATGACGATATCCCCTATTGGCCAACAACCAACAATGCCTGTTACAAAGAGGTATGGGTCACGTCGGCCGCTAAGTTTCTTTCATTATTGGCTGAATATCAATAACAATAAAAATAGACTTATGAAAAAGGTAATTTTTATGATGATGATGGTGACTTTCGTATGTGTCTCCGTCAGTGCACAGGACAATGGAGAATATGCTGCCAACTATGCCAGTGCTCCCCGGTTCAAGGCATTGGTCTTCTGGCAGCCGGGTGCAGAAGAGGCTCATGTGGAGTTCGACAAACAAGCCATAGAGTTTTTCCATAAACTCACTTATGGAGAAGGGTGGCTCATGGATGTGACGACTTCTTTGGAAGAATATCCCTACGAACGTCTCAAGGAATACAGCATCATTGTCTGCCTGAATGCTTTGCCGGGAGGAAATAAGCAAAGGGAAGCGTTCGAGAAATATATGGACAACGGTGGGGGATGGATGGGATTCCACGCCTCTGCCTATAATGACCGCAACACGCATTGGGCTTGGCTGAACCAGTTCTTAGGATGTGGACAATTTTACTGTAACTACTGGCCTCCTCAACCGGCTCTCGTCGAATGCGACGTAACCAACCATCCTGTCACCATCTCCCTGCCTAAAGAGTTTGTCGCCCCTGCAAGTGAGTTCTATCAGTGGCAACCTTCTCCCCGTCTGAACGAAGATGTGGAGGTGCTGCTCAGCATCTCACCAAAAATGTATCCCTTCGGGTTGAAAGATGTGGTGAAATTCGGCGATTTTCCAATCGTGTGGACCAACAAGAAATACCGGATGGTATACCTCAATATGGGACATGGCGACCAGGGCTTCATCGATGCCACACAACAACTGCTCTTCGTCAACGCCTTCAGATGGGTGGTCAGCAGAGACCCACAAGGCGACCCGTTTAAGAAGTAATGTTTCATAAATTGTTGTTTTCTGTGAGATGTCTGGCAGGAAACTCATTGAAAACAAACCCTCTTTTCATCCTTGTCCGGCTTTTTGTGATAGATTTTCGTTAAACAATATTGGGAACACTTTTCATTTCATTATAATTGTATTCTCTGACCATTTCCTTTATATTGATGATATCTTTTATCCACCATGCAATGGCAATTATACCTGGAATAATCAAAAAAGAGAAACAGGTCATGCCCAATTTCATAAGTCCTTTTTTTGTATCTTTTAAGAGGATTCTATCTAAACCGATATATCCCAAAAAAATGGAGACGAAAAGCATGGCAACAGAATCCCTGTAATTGATATCATAAATAAGAGATAGTTGTTTCTCGCTGACAGTCATCAGCCATGACTTGACTTCATTGTATAGCTCAGGGGGGTAATAGTCAGTGTGGAGTAGTAAAAACATTTCTATTTCCTTTTCTCTTTCTGTTGAAAAAGTAAAATTCTTTTTCGAAGGACAACCACAATTAGGACAAACTTTTTCAATTTGCGGATATCGGGTGCCACATTCCTCGCATTTTTGAGACAACAAGACAGGAGCACCACAATGAATGCACTGGGAAGATTTGTCGGAAATTTTTCGCCCGCATTGAGAACATGTAATCAGAGCCATTATTACAATATTAGAAAGTTACCAACCAATAAATCACTGCAAAGATACATTTTTCTATTTAAATCGCAGTAACGTCCTGTTATTATTTTCTGCTAAACATGATCACTTAAAATGAAAACAACTATTAGTCATATCATGGAAAGCTCTTGGAAAAACACTCTAACTTTCGAGGATAGAGGTGAGATATCCATCCCATTGGACTATAAAGAGTATAAGTTCTATATTCATGGATAAAAATCATTGGTGCTGTTATCTCAATCCATGCAGAAAAAACTGCTTGATTGGATATAAAAGAGGCTATCAGGTGAACTCTGCTTCTGTAAGGTTCATAGTGGCATGGAAGTCTAAAGATGAGCCAAAAGGAGCAGATGAAACTGCCGTTTTGTTGCCGGATATAGTGTTGAAAAGGGAAACTGTGTCTGAAAACTAAAACCATACAACTCTTGGCTGATTTTGTATTGGTGAGAGAAACTGTCACATTTGCTATGCGGATTACTTCTTACCTACCTGACTTCCAGAATTATAGAGGATTTCCTGTCAAGACGAAAACCGCCGCTTACCCTTTGTATATTCGGGGAAGCGGCGATTGTTATGCATTGCATTTTCGTGACTTCAGTAACTGTCGTCACGTAAATGACAAGTCTACATGTCTGGTCTCATCACATCGTGACATTTCACGGCGTATTGCTTGGAGAGATGGTATGGTGCTGTGGCACGGATGTCCTCCACGTTGGCACCAAAGCCGATGGTGTATTTGCCGGGAGCAGTCTCCCATGCCTGGGTGGCTTCGTTGTAGGAAGCCAAGTCATAGAGTGAGAGCTTCATGGTGAGTGTCTCGCTTTGGTTGGGCTTG
>CACXDY010000196.1 GCA_902766505.1 uncultured Prevotellaceae bacterium | reverse complement strand
GAGGGATGCAACCGCGCCTACTCGGCGCTCGTTCACTAAGGTACCGCTCCCTTAGAAGCGGTCGCGGTTTTCTTGTTTGTGTTCGCTGCGCTCACTTGGGCGTGGGGGCGTGGCGTGGGTTTAACGTTGCTTCGCTCGTTATGGTTTTTTGTTGGTTAATTTTGCTTCGCTCGTTATGGTTTTTTTGGGGTTAACTTTGCTTCGCTCGTTATGGTTTTTTGTTGGTTAACTTTGCTTCGCTCGTTATGGTTTTTGCTCACTTGTTAAGATTTGGTGAAGAACTCTACCATTTTGATGTAGGGTTTTAGTGGACCGTTTTCCAATAAATTGTCGGTGGCGAAGATGGCGATTTTGTTGGAAGTGGTACCATCGGCGTATTTGATGATAGCCCGGTGGAGCCGGATGGTCTTCACTTTCTTGTTGTAAAAGAATTTTCTATAGGAAGCATCTTTCATTTCCAATAGATGATAACAATTGAAGACTTTCTCTCTGATTTCTTCATAGTAATCAGAATTCGGTCTGCCTTTCAAGTTCTTGAATTTCAGGATGCAATATTTGTTGCCGGTTTTGCTGTCAAGCAATTGAGTACTTCCGTTGTAAAACTCAAATTCCAATGTGATTTCATTGATGGTTTTTGTGGAGGCGTTGATGAGTTCGACTATCACACAACATGCTCCTAACCCCTCGGGAACAGAGTCCTCTCTGGTGACTTCGGGGAGGAAACAGAAATTGATAATGGCAGGTGGAGCGTCCTCTAAATTGTTCTGAGCCCTTGCGGCATTGATATACAGCAGGGCGTCTTTCTTGCTGTAGCCATCTTCGAGATAACTTTTGTATGCTTTCACCTCATGTTCATCCATATCCTCTTCCAGAAACACCACTTTATCGGTGATATCTTTTACACTATAGTTGCTGATTTGTGCATGTGTTCCAAAAACAAAGAGGGTAGAACAGATGATGATGGTAAAGACTCTTTTCATGATATCAGAAAGGAAGTGATGAATAATAAAATCAACTCACATCGCAAAGATAATTCTTTCTGCGTTCATTCCCAAACAAAAACGCTGTTTTTTCCTTTTCCGAACCTATAACTTTGGTATCTTTTTACTTCTGTTGCAAAAAGTGTAACAGTTGGATGACTCATTCCCGTAGTCCTCCTCCGTCACTTATGTAAAATCGTGATGATGCCACCATATTTCCCCTCCAAAAAATCGGTTTTTTCAGCATTATTTTTTAATTTTGCGGCTCAAACGAAATTAACAAAACAAGAGAAGAAATGAGATCAAGAACAGCAGAATGGTTTGAGACCAAGATTCGCTACGAGAAAACAATGGAAGATGGACTTCAGAAGAAAGTCACAGAGCAATATGTTGTCGATGCTTTGAGTTTCACGGAGGCCGAGTCGGCCATCATGGAGGAGATGTCGTCGTATATCAGCGGCGAGTTCGAGGTTTCCGACATCAAGAAAGCCTCCTATAAGGAAATTTTCTTCAGTGACGCCAGTGGCGATGACCGTTGGTACAAGGCCAAACTGCAATTCATCACAATAGATGAGAAGACCGAGAAAGAGAAGAGGTCGAATGTCTACTATCTTGTGCAGGCCGCCACGTTGCACGGCGCCGTCAACCATATCGAGGAGGTCATGGGAACGACGTTGATAGATTATGTCATCGCTAACATCGCCGAGACCCAAATCCTCGATGTCTATGAGCATGAGGCCAAGCCGGTAGGCAATACATCCGCAACAGAGGAATAATGATGGAAACAGTCAGCCAACGTCTGCATCAGGTGCTCGACAGCCTTCCACAGGGAGTGAGATTGGTGGCCGTCAGCAAATACCATCCGTCGGAGAGCATTCTTGAGGCCTATGCCGAGGGACAGCGCCTCTTCGGTGAGAGTCATGTGCAGGAACTTCAGGCGAAGCATACCCAACTGCCCGATGACATTGAATGGCATTTCATCGGGCACCTGCAGACGAACAAGGTGAAATATATTGTTCCCTATGTCGCCATGATAGAGGCTGTGGACTCCATCCGTCTGCTGCGGGAAATAGAGCGGCAGGCGGCGCGTTGCAATAGGGTAGTGGATGTGCTTCTCGAGTTGCACATCGCCGAGGAGGAAACAAAATATGGACTGACGCCCGACGCATGTCGACAGTTGCTGGCTGAAGGAGAATGGCGCGACATGCCCCATGTGCGTATCTGTGGCCTGATGATGATGGCCTCGTATGTAGAAGACGAAGAACAAATCCGCCGCGAGATGATGATTGCTTCAGATTTGTTTGATGAGCTGAAAACCAACTATTTTGCTCATTCCCCATGGTTCTGCGAGCGCAGTTGGGGAATGAGCCATGATTATCCTATCGCTTGTCAATGCCACAGCACCCTTGTCAGGGTCGGTACCACCATTTTTGGTGAGCGGGTGTATTGACAGCCGGAATTTCAGAGTTTCACCTGCTTCTTGCCTCCCCGGATATAAATGCCGCTGGGGAGGTTTTGGAAGTTGGAGCCTGCCCGTCGTCCGTCGATGGTATAGTATTGCCCGTCGTCATGACGGGGAGAGGTTGCCGTTGTGGCGGTAAAGATGCCGTCGGTGATATCCTGGACGTATTTCAGGGTGATGGTGCCATCCTCCAGTTGGGTGATGTTTTCCAATCCCTTGTTGAACGTGTCACCATTGTAGATATGGAAGTTGACGAGGTCCAAGGTGTCATTGACGCAGTTTAAGCCCGATGTGCCGGGGAATGGGTCACCCGCCAACTGATTGTAGAAATCAGTGTAGACGATAGTGACACCGTCGATAGTCTTTCCTACGTTATAGGAGGCGAAGAGTAGTCCGTCGGCCGGTACTACCGTCATACGGGGGCTTCCCTTGATATTGTTCACGGAGTTACTGCTCAGCGAGAAACTGGTGGGGTCGTAGTTCACATGGTATACCAGCAGTCCTTTGCCTCTTTGCATGATGTTGTGTCCGATTTTCTGGATGTTCTCGATGACGTAGTATTCATTGTTGTCATTATCATTGACGATGCGGTAGGCTGTTCCTCCCTCATCCAGCGGTTTGATTTCCAATTCCGCTGTTTCCTCCAGTGTCGGAATCTGTATCCATTCGAAAGCCTCACGCTCCCAGGCGTTGAGTGCCACGGGGTAATATCCGTTGCCGTTGTAGTTGCCACTGTCCATCAAACTCCAATACTCCATGCCTTGATTGTCGCCTTTGATTGAATTGACGGTGGGGTAGAAATCTGGCATTCCCAACGTGTGGCAGAACTCATGGCAGAGTGTTCCGATACCATTGATGCGCTTGAATGGTTCTTTACTCCAGCATCCCGGGAAGCCATTGAGTTCGGCAGAGACAGCATATCTCCACACCCGCTTTCCGTCATAGGAGCCGGCACTGGTGACGGTTCCCGACTTTGGCCAGATACACTCGACAGAGTTGCCGCTCATCGACTCAGAGTAGCCGGCATAGATGACAACTACGAGGTCAACGTAGCCATCGCCGTCAGCATCATATTGGGTGAAGTCCAGTGTGTCGTCCAACAGTGTGCAAGCATCTTTCAGCAGCAGGTCCATGCGTTCGTTGGTCCCTCCGCTGGTAGTGCCTCCATACGTCTTCAAGGGGCTGGGAAGTGTCACCGGTCCATAAATGTCGAATTGCGGTTTGTAGGCTCCCATGCTGACATTCTTGAAATATTGTGCCACACTGGTGATGTTCTGCTGTTCACCAAAGCCATAACTCTCCAATGGCTGATTGGAGTTGAAATAGTCTTCGAAAGAACGTTTGGGGTTGTCGATGGTGAAGGTCGTGTCGTTGAATTCAGCGAGAATGACAATGGCCTTTGGGCTACCGATATGCGGGAACAGGGTGGTTCCTTCTGTATTGATTGGTTCACGCCGCTTTTGCTGTACGACACGCTCTCCCATGCCATGGGTAAGAAAAGCCTGCTTGTCCTGTGCTTCTACCAACTGGCGCTCAACTTGCGAGCGGTTGGCTGCTTTGTGAGCCAACTGTGTCGTGGCAGTGAGATGACCGTCGGCTTCGGTGCGTGCAATGAAATATTTGCCGTCCTGTTGTACCAGCAGCACTCCGTCGTCGGTGGTGTAGTAATGGAAATCCTCGTCACCATGAAGTAGGATGGTGAGGTAAGTGCCATCGGGTTGTTTCACTTCCACGGCTCCTGGCCATGCTTGTACGGCCCAAGCCCCTACGCAGAGTAGGACGTTGAAGGCCAATATGGTAAGTAATCGTTTCATAATTCATGCAATGATATAACAAATCGCGTTGCAAAAATAAGAAATAATCTAAATACTACCGAATCTTTTTCGCCCCTTTTCATGCCGTTAACACTATTTCGCGGCCATTTTGTTGTCCGTTTCCTTTTTTTTCCGTAATATTGCACCACTTATGAGACGAATTGCTTTATTCTTTTGTATGGCTGTTGTTGCCATCAACGCAGCCGCCCAGACCAACATGGGGAAATTGTTCATCGCCATGCCAGATTCTTTGGTAGGCTATCTCAATACCACCAAGCGTACGGAGATGGTGGATTTCTATCATATGGGTGTGAAGGCAGAGACGTTCAACCGGTTGCAAAACTATACAGTGCTCGACTCTCTGACGGAGAGGAGCGCAGAATTGACCTTGAGCGAAGCATCCACCATGCAACTTGTGCTCCTGCCCACCAGTCAGGGCGACTCCATCATTTGTATGGTACGCACCTACCTTGGAGAAGCCCCGGAGTCTACCGTTTCATTCTTCGATACAACATGGCAACCCCTTTCCAAGGAGAACCGCATCGTCATGCCCGACTCATCCGCCTACACCCATCGGCCCGACTCCATGTCGGTGGAAGAATATGAGCGACTGCTGCGACTGATAGACCCCGTTATGCTCCATGCCAGGCTTGACATCACTACGCCATCGCTGGTGTTCTCGCTTTCCACCCCGATGGTGAGAAAGACGGAGAAACAGCAGTTGAATGCCATTTTGGTGGAAAGAAAACTTAATTGGAACGGCGAGAGTTTTAATTAATGTTAATTTTGGCGGGTTTTTGACTGCATGGTGTAGAAAGTTTCAAAATAATGAATAACTTTGCATCGTGTTTTTCATGGTATTAGATTATTAAGGTTAATAAAGATTGGTTGTCGTGAGACAATCAATTTTTTTGTGCCTG
>CACXDY010000195.1 GCA_902766505.1 uncultured Prevotellaceae bacterium | reverse complement strand
TTCCAGGAAGTATAGGGATTGGTTTCGGCCGACACATTGGATTCCACGACCCCACCGTCCTTAATTTCGAAATTTTTGTCAAGGCTTGTCCATCGTCCCAAAAGTGTGGTGACATTGATGACTTTCTGCGCGAAATTCTCCTCCTTGCCTTTCACTCCTATAACCGCCATTTTGTCGCCTTGGAAAGCGCCACCCTGCACATCAGCCGTCTCACTGCCGTTATCATAGACGAAATCCACCGTGTCTCCGGAATTGGTAAGAAGGGTGATAGAGTTCATCATCGCGTCAACACATTCGCCATAGACCGTGGAATCGCTGACAATCACCTCGTCTTCCACGTTGACAACGGGCAAGTTTTTGTTGTCTTTCTTATCCCAACAGCCCCAGAACAGCAACACAGTCACCATCAAGAGACACGTGGTCTTCAACAATCTCATATTCATTTCAGTATACTATTTTAAGTCAGGTACTTATCTTTCCAATTTCTTGGCTTCCTCCCAAAGTGCATCCATTTCCTCCAGGGTCATCTCGGTGAGCGGTTTTCCCTCCTTGATGGAATGCTGCTCCACATAATTGAACCGGTTGATGAACTTTTGGTTGGTTTTTTCCAGCGCATTGTCGGGATTGAGGTGATAAAGTCTGGCGGCATTGATGACACTGAACAGGAAATCGCCCAGTTCGCGGGTGGATTGTTCCTTATCACCTTTTTCCAATTCGACCTCCAACTCATCCAGTTCTTCCCGCACTTTTTTCCATACATCACGCCGTTCTTCCCAGTCGAAGCCCACATTCCGTGCCTTGTCCTGAATGCGGTAAGCCTTAATCAGGCTGGGCAGTGCGGAAGGCACGCCCGAGAGCACAGACTTGTTCCCGTCCTTCTCTTTGAGTTTGATTTGTTCCCATTTCTGCAGCACATTCTCTGCCGAATCAGCCTTTTCCGAGCCATAGACGTGAGGATGTCTGAAAATCAGTTTGTCAGCCTGCTTGTTGCATACATCGGCGATGTCAAACTGTTCTTTCTCCTGTCCTATAAGCGCATAGAAGCACACGTGCATGAGCACATCGCCCAATTCCTTACTAATATTTGGCGCATCGTCTTTCATCAATGCGTCGCAAAGTTCGAACGTCTCCTCTATAGTATTTGGTCTGAGGCTCTCGTTGGTTTGTTTTCTATCCCACGGACATTCCACCCTCAGTCTGTCGAGCACATCGAGCAAGCGTCCAAAAGCCTCCAATTTTTCTTCTCTTGTATGCATGAATCGTTGCTTAGAATAAAAGATGATGCAAACTTACACAAAAAAAATGAAAGAGTCATCAATCAGCCAACAATTATTCACGCTCCGCGGGCAGTTTTTCCTCCACAGCCTCGGTCATGGCCTTGACAAGCCTTTTGATAGAGATATGCCCAAAATGGTCTCCGCCGGACGAGAAACTTGTTCCGTCATCATATTCGGCAGTAAGCGACCAGTGCATTCCGTCAAGCATCCGTTCTTGTGGAATATCAGGCAAATCGAACGTCCTAAACCTATAACTTGGAAACAGTTGGTAGATTTTGTCTTCCAGAATGATGTCATTGAGTTTTTCGAGAAGATTGTCGGGCATTTCTATACGCTGTTCGCTTCTCCCGCTGTTGGCATAAGTGCCTTTTGAGTCGCGTGCGATAGTGATAGGATACAAGGGATAATAAGCCATGGCCTGATAATTGTAAGACACGTTGACCAATTTTCCCTTAGGTGCTTTTCTTTGGCTGGCTTCCGTGTTCATAGCGATGGCCCTGAACTCTTTCTCCATTTCCTCAAAACGAAGCCGTTCACGGTTTATGTTGTCAAGAAAAGCATTGACGACTGCCGTTTTATTTTTCAAAGCGAGGGGAACTGCTTTTTCCAGGAACTCGTTTTCCGCCATCCGTTGTTGGGCACTATCCCTCATCGCTGCCATGTCCTTAGAATCGATTTTCGAGAGATTGTAGATGGTAGACTGGCACTTGAAATCATCTACCATGAAATAAGGCAGGGGGTTACGCAATTTTTTATTTTTCACCATTTTGACTGCTTTATTCAGTTCTTTCTTAGTGAAATCCTGTGCCTGAACAGAAGCGCCGAATGCAGCCAACAACATCAACAACAGTAACTTTCTCATAACATTGATTTTGGTTCACACATGCAAAGATAAGCATTCTTTTTGAATGAACAATCCTCCCAATCGATGATTCTATCAGAAAAATCAATTTTACAAATATACACAAAAATACTTGCATATATGCTTAATTATTACGAAATTTGCAAAGGAAAAGAGCAATTTATAACCTTGACAATCATCTCAGCCTCTTTCTGTCAACAATTTAGCGACATCAAAAAACGGTTAAGATGCGTTGTCAAACCAATATTGAAATAGAAACGACATGAAAAGTAACAATGTGAAACCCGCTCAAGGGAAATTGGGGATTATGGTGGTAGGCAATGGTGCCGTGGCCACCACGTTCATGACAGGAGTGCTGATGGCCCGCAAGGGACTGACCAAGCCCATTGGTTCGATGACCCAGTATGACAAGATTAGAATTGGCAAGGGTAGCGAGAAACGTTATCTGAAGTACAATGAGATTGTTCCCATCGCCCAACTCGAAGACATCGTTTTCGGCTGTTGGGATGTTTACCCACAAAATGCTTATCAGTCAGCCGTTTATGCCGAAGTGCTTAAACGTGAAGACATCGAGCCGGTACGTGAAGAACTGGAGCAGATTGTGCCTATGAAAGCCGCATTCGACAAGAACTATGCCAAGCGTCTCGACGGCGACAACGTGAAAGATTGCGCGACCCGTTGGGACATGGTGGAAGCCCTCCGTGCCGACATCCGTGATTTCAAAGCCAGCAAGGGTTGCGACCGCATTGTTGTTCTTTGGGCAGCATCGACCGAGATATATGTCCCCATCGACAAGGACACCCACTATACATTAAGTGCCCTTGAGGCTGCGATGAAAGCCGACGACCGCGCCCATATCGCCCCCTCGATGTGCTATGCATATGCCGCCCTGGCCGAAGGTGCTCCCTTTGTGATGGGTGCTCCCAATACTACCGTAGACATCCCCGCCATGTGGGAAATGGCCGAGAAGACCCATCTGCCTATAGCAGGCAAAGACTTCAAGACAGGCCAGACCTTGGTAAAATCCGGTTTTGCCCCCATTATCAGCACCCGCTGCCTTGGCTTGAGCGGTTGGTTCTCTACCAATATTCTCGGCAACCGCGACGGTCTGGTGCTCGACGAGCCCGACAACTTCCGCACGAAGGAAGTATCGAAACTGTCCACCCTTGAGACCATCCTGAAGGAGGAAGAGCAGCCCGACCTCTATACCGACTATTATCACAAGGTGCGTATCAACTACTATCCTCCCCGCAACGACAACAAGGAGAGTTGGGACAATATCGATGTTTTCGGCTGGATGGGCTACCCGATGCAGATAAAGATCAATTTCCTCTGCCGCGACTCCATTTTGGCAGCACCTGTTTGCCTTGACCTCTGTCTACTCATCGATCTGGCTGCCCGAGCCGGCCGCTATGGCACTCAGCGTTTCCTGAGTTTCTTCCTCAAGAGTCCTATGCACGACTACACGAAGGGTGAGGAAGCCGTCAACCACCTCTATGAGCAACACACCATGCTCCGCAATGCCTTGCGTGAGATGGGCGGTTATGAAGCCGACGAGGAACTCGACTAAGCCATTCACCATTTTTTCTATTAAAAGGAGGGTGTGTCAAAATAGTATGGCACACCCTCTTCGTGTTCATTCTATCAAAAACGGCCATAATGCCGCGCCAAGGGCTCCCCACCCCTCGCAGGGGCGGGGCTGG
>CACXDY010000194.1 GCA_902766505.1 uncultured Prevotellaceae bacterium | reverse complement strand
CTTTCTGTCACGTGCAATGGCAGGTTCCGTCCATTCTGTTGGGACAAATTTCCAATTGTTATGAGCTTGAGGATTCAACTTGCCGGCACGCTCGATTTCTTTCATAAGGTAATATCTTTGGTCTCTCTCACTTTGGAACAGAATACGGTTCTTGATTTCTGAATGAGGAATCCCGGCACCTTTGGTCAATAATTCGCCGCCTCCATTGCCTCTGTAGCTGTTCATGGCCACTTTATACCATTTGCTCTCATCAAATGGTTCGCCGTTGCTCATTCGTAAAATGTGAACTTTCTGGCCATCAGGCTTGGTGACATCCACCTCATAGTCGATACCGGCTGCACTGTCAAAATTAAAAGCGAGATTCTTGAACATAAAACGTTGCTTATCATCCATCGAGCCGTCATTGAGTAACATAATATGATCCTCAGGGGATTTCATAGTGTTTACCCATAAATCATAACTCAATTCAAGGTGCTTGCGGATTTCCTCACCAGTCATTTTGAGTACTACCAGCAGATTCTCATACCGGTAGAGGTTAAACATATCGCTGACATGGACAGGGCCTGCCTTGATGGATGTGTTGAAGGACAATGGTGCATTAAATGAGATGTCTGCACCTGTCAAGTTTAGTTGTAAGTCGTGGATAAAGTCTGTAAAAGCCGCACTGCCAAAATAGCAGTCACGAGTATAGATAGAACTTTCAAACTCACCGATTTTTCGGTCCACAAAGGTACGGATGCTGTCAATTTCCGCTTGAAAATGGTTTACGAATTTTGTGTCCACAGAATAGTCTTTCATATCCACAAGCTCGCCCGTTACTTGTTTACTTAAAATACGGTTCTTTTTGCCTACGGTAAGTCGGACTGTAGCCTCGGCAACAAGCAGAGCATTGCAGGAAGGGTCAAGACATACTACGTCTTTACCTTCTATATTCTTGACCACATCATTGTACTTGGAGTGGTCATGGCCAAACATGACCACATCGAAGCCTGGAACTTCGCGTGCTACTTTCAAAGAGGCATCCTCTGCATATTCTTCAGTGACGATACCACCGTCTTTACCTGAATGAAAAAGTCCTACCACAACATCTGGATTTTCGTGTGATTTGATGTACTCCATCCAATATTTTGCACTTCTGACCATTTCCTCGAAGCGGAGACCACTCCACAGCTCCTCGTTTAGCCAATTGGGAATAGCAGGAGTAAGCATGCCAATGATAGCAATCCTTATACCTTCGCGCTCTATGATTGTATATGGGTGAACATAGGGCTTTCCTGTCTTGGTCTCAATGATATTTGCGCCCAGCATGGGGCAATTCACTTCTTTAATCCATTTGTCGTAAACAGGATGACCTGTCTCAACATCATGGTTGCCAAAGGTTTGAGCATCATAACCCATGTAGTTGATTACCGAAGCGGCCACATTGGGCATTTCTGGTTTTATATAGTTGGAATAATAACAACTTGGCTGACCCTGAAGGATATCACCATTGTCGATAAGGATGACATTCTTACCATATTTCTCACGTTGTTGCATGACATAGGTGCTTACCCTGGCCAGGGTTCCGTTCAAAGGCTTTCTTTGTATAAAATCATATGGAAAGAAACAGCCATGAACATCGCTGGTTTCTATAATCTTAATGACTACTGACTTTTTCTTTGCTTCCATTGTTGTGGGTAGAAGTGTTAGAATTGCCATGAGTGTTAGGAGTAGTTTTTTCATATTGCAAAAATTTGGTTTTCTTTTTTCTGTTTAATCCAAAAAGTTCTCCCCAATGATTGAAATCTTTCTTCACTATCAAACCCAATCCCTGTGTGTTGAGGCTGTTCTTTACAAAATAACGGTCATTGGTCTGGTTGTACACCTTGACTGCCAGATTCCCGTTGGCGTCAAGCAGATAACGGATGTCGAAATCACCGATTATACTGGTCGTGGCATTAGGATTGTCTCTGTATCCGAATTGTCCGTTGATGAGCAACCGGTCGTTCATCAGCCTACCACTGAGTATTCCTTCATATTCTGCATTATTGAAGCCTTCATCACCTGTGGAGATATTGGCACCGAAATTCCATTTGTTATTGTTGACAACATTACTTAAAACACTACTGATCTGCTGGCTAATGGTCCCACTAAGAAAACTCTGCATCATCAGACTCGTTTGGTTCTGTTCCTCATCGCCCAACTGAGAGGCTTGGTTGTAGAAACGGCCAATGGCAAGTAAATAGATGACTTGTTGGTTGAGTTCTTCTTCACTATTCATGAGACTTCTTATCATCTGCTGGGCGTCACTGTTTACCGTTGGCATTTCCATGTCGAAGTCAATACTCGGCTGTTGCGGGGTGCCGGTGATATTCATGATACAATTCACACGGATGTTGTTTGTGCTGAAATTGCGACTGAGATTTAAGTCTGATAAAGGTACACCATTGACTGTGTAGTTGGCTTTCAGGTCCAAAGCAGCGTCTAAAGGATTTCCACCAAACTGTATAGTCCCTCCTTGCTGGAATTGAAAATCTTTCTTGATGATATTCTGAATTGTAAGTTTGTAAATGCCATTGTCCACCACATAATTGCCAAATAGTGTAAACGACCCATTATTGAAATAGGAGGCTCTGAGCGTACCATTACCGTGAAGCTCAATATAGTCGCCACTTTCTTGGTCCATCAGCAATCGCAAAGCGGCATTGGGATTGGCATTGATACGCAATGTCATCCTCAGGTCCGAAGGAAGGTCGTCTTCCTCGGATAAGTCATCAGGGTCTTCTTCCGTTTCATAAAAGGTTCCCCTGTCTCTATCAAGTTGTTGATTGGCAGATGGCAAGGATGAAAAGTCCAATATTTCGGGCGTAGCATCATTCCATTTGATGAAATCTTGATTATTGAGCATATCTGGGCTTGCCGCATTGTAATAAAAAACTGTGTTGCTCTCTGGGGTGGCTACAACATCGATAGTTACTTCACCACTTCTACCCTTGAGCTGACAGTCTCCAGTCGCATAAACAGTGCCGCAGAAGGTGTCGTTTCCAAACTCTTTCACATCATAACATAACATCCGGTTGGCATCTATATCGAAATCGAAAGTAAATGAACCCAAGTCTTGATGATCGACACTGCCAGACAATACTCCTTGATGCCCATCTTTATCATATAAGACGTTTGAATTGAAAATGATATGGTCGGGGACTAAAGTTAGAGTATCATTAATCAATGTATAAGTCGTGTTCAGGGGTTTGACATGGATGGTGCCATTGTTTACAACTTTTCCTTCCAGGTTAATACCACTAAAAGGTCCGAAAAGACGGACGTAGCCTTTGGCCCGCGTGTCAAGGTCATCTATGACGCTGCCTATAAAACTTTCTAAGAAGTGGAGTGGGGTACCATCAGCATAAATGTTGAGGTCTATACCTCCTGGTGACAGAGAAACAAAGCCATCCACATCAGTGGTGCCTGCCGCGCCATCTTTTGCTTTGCCATCAAGTAAAATCTTGTTGTCTTTGGCATTCCATGATGCCACGAGTGCCATGTCACCTATTCTTCCATCAACAAACTGGAAATTGTCAATAAATAAATTGGCTTCTGCTAAAGGAGTTTCATAGACTGATGTGACGAATGCCTCACCAGAGATGTCACCACCGAAATGAATTCCTCTTACATTCAGAATGTTGGACAAGAAACCGGCATCAAGTTGATTGATGTCTACATGGATGGTGTCGGTAATGTTATCTGTGAGCGCACCTGAGACGATAATATGCTGGTCACCATTCTTCACCATAAAATGATCGATGTCAACATGATCTTTTGAATATCTGATGACTGATGGCTCAACTGTCCAAGGGGCACCTCCTATATATATGTTAGATTGACGCATAGAAACTTGAGCACCTTGCCTGTCTTGCTTGTCTTCAAATAAATGGGCTGTAGCAGAGATGTTTCCTTTTAATCCTCTTTTTCCTCCATGATTGTTAAACCACAGGTTTGCACTTAAATTATCGTTGAGCGCATTGGATATAAGACTGATTTCAAATGGCACACCGCTTTCTGACATTTTTAATGCTTTTAGTGATGCATGCAGCGTGTCATTGAGGGTGGTCAAATGCAGATTGACATCTCGGAAATTACTTTCCTTGTATTCAATATTTGGTGCTTGACACGTCAAATTGATGGTTTCTGCGGTTTCGTCCACATCTCCGTTCAGATGAAGTGGGGAATTTATGTTAATTGGAACAGATGTGAGAAGGCTTAGCCAATCACTTCTGTCAATGTCTGCCGAGAATTCGAACTGGCTGTTTTTGCCTTGTGTTTGACGAGGAAGGAACGTCAGGGAAGGAAGCTTCTTTTTGATAATATTGGAAATACAACTGGATAGATGTTCTAAATCATAGTTGCCTTTTATATACATCTGTCCGAAATCACTATGCAGCTCTATATGTTTGTCATCCCCGGTGTTGTCTGTGTCTATATGAAGACTGTTGAGTTGATAATTGGTTCCGGGGGCATTTATAGACAAATTCTCAAGGTCGACTATTCCCTGAAGGTCAGAGAGGGAACTTCCTTTCAAATCTGTTTTAAGATCGAAGTCGAACACATGATCTTTATAGTTGTCAAGCAAAGCCAACGCAGAAGGATTGAAATGCCGGGCGTGAGCAGTCAAGTTGGCAGAAACAGCTTGTGGATTTAATTCCATCATGCCTTCTGCTACAATAGAGCCATTGGGGTCGTCAATACCAATGAGGCCGTTGAAGGTGCCATTGTTGTAAATTCCGTCTATTTGAATGTTGTTATAGGTATGTCCCTTAAGTTCCAATTTGTTGATTTCTCCTTTTGCGAACAACGACATTGAGCGGCTGAAAGGAAGATTGCCGTCGACATCGAGAACTGTTGCTACCACCCCTAAATCACTATTGTTGAGTATTGTACCCAATTGGATGCCGTCTGTTTCGGCATGACCATTAAAATGATTGCCTTGTATCCCGAGCGTTAGAGCCAAATCCCCAATATCTGTCGACAAATCACCTTTTAGAGCATATTCGTTTTTCGTTCCTCCCACATGACCTGTATATTCAATGTCTCCTAATTGAAACAATTGGGATGGTACAGGATTGTTAATACTGATAAGTTGTCCAAGATGTTGCAGGGCATTGGATTTTATTCCAAGCTTTCCAATATTGGCATACCACTTTCTTTCATTTTGATGATTGTCGTAGGTTCCGTCCGCACTTAAGTGTAAACCTATTGATGAGTTTATATTCAGTGCGAGAAGACTAAACTTTTCTGTCGAGCCTACAAAAGAGGTGCTGATATCAAATGGTTCTTGGATTTCTTTTAATTGAGGCATGATGAAAGCCAAATCGGAGGGCTTAATATGGGATTGGCTGATAATACCACGATATTTGAGAGATGACTGGATTAATTTCCCGTCTGCCATCTGGTATGTGGTCTCCAATGTGTCTGCTTTCAAATTGCTTGACGGTAACACGATATTTAGGTCGGTGACTTTCGCTTTTGAGTGATTTGCCATCAAATTGAAAGACAGACTCTTCAAATCAAGCCCAGATTCTTCTTTCAATGTCAATTTCTTTACTCTCAGTTTCAAAGATTGGTCGGTAAGTTGGTCCAAAATGAGATGTGAACTGATATTGGAAAGATGCAGATGATGAGGAGAAATGACTGATGGTGTCCGGGGCATATCCAATTGGTCATAAATGATTGTGCCATTTCTCACTATCAAAGATTTGATGTTGAGGTCTAAGCGACTTTCCTTTTGCTTTTCTTTCGATTGAAGAGAATCTATGACAAATTGGAAATTGAATGGTTCGGAAGCTGATTTCTTATATAGATGTGCTTTTAGCCCAAACAATTGAGAAGATAGGATGGAAATTTTGCCTGTCAATAATGACGGAATGTCTACTTTTGCTGACATACGTGAAGAACTGAGCATGGGTTCTTCTTGCTGGTCAAATATTTGAAGGTCATCAATGATAATCCGGTTGGGAAAGCCAACGTCTATACGCCCCAAATTCACTTTCGCTCCAATTTTCTCGCTGACGGTTTCAGCAGCTTTATCACCCATATATCGTTGGACTGCTGGTATACGCAGCAGTATAAATAGCATTATGACAATTCCTACAAGAATCCATAATACCCAGTTGAATATATGACGTATTGACTTGATGACGCTCTGAAATTTTAATGATGCATCATGGATGACACTATCATTTTCATTTGCAAAAATACGCATATTCGCTCATACGTGCAAAAAAAACTTCGTTTTTAATAATTGTTTCCCTATCTTTTAAAAAAATGATTGACAACAGCGTTTTTCATAAAAAACAAGCTTAATTTTAAAAAAAAATATTAATTTTGCCAAATAAACGCAATTTTCTTCCAAAATATGAAATTGTGGTTTGTTCAAGACTTTTTTATCAATTATTATTAATATGGCAAATGTAATTAAATTACGTAAAGGCCTTGACATTAACCTAAAAGGGAAAGCCACATCCAATAAGATTAAGGTGAATCCTTCCAAAGAGTACGCATTGGTTCCTGAGGATTTCATCGGTCTGATACCCAAGGTCGTGGTGAAAGAAGGTGATATGGTTAAGGCTGGGGACGCCTTGTTTGTCAACAAGAAATTCCCTGAAGTTGGATTCGCATCGCCTGTTAGCGGTACAGTGACATCTGTCCTAAGAGGCGAGCGGAGAAAGCTGCTATGCGTTAAAGTGCAACCTGATTCGAAACAGGATTATCGTGATTTCGAGGTGAAAGAAACAGCTTCGCTTGACGGAAAGGCTGTTGTTGATCTTCTTTTAAAAGCAGGCATTTTTGGTTACATCAATCAGTTACCTTATGCAGTATCAGCAACCCCCGATGTGCTACCTAAGGCGATCTTCGTCAGTGCATTCCGTGACATGCCTTTGGCCGCCAATTTTGACGTAGAGCTGGAAGGTGAGGAGGAAGTATTCCAAACAGGTCTTACAGCCTTGTCAAAGATTGAGAAAACCTATCTTGGCATCAATCCATCACAGGCTTCAGGGGCTCTTTCGAATATGAAAGATGTTGAAATCACAGTCTTTGATGGCCCATGTCCCGCAGGAAATGTTGGAGTTCAAATTAATCATCTTTCGCCAGTCAACAAAGGAGAAGTGGTATGGACGGTCGACCCGACAACTGTTTTGTTTATAGGTAGACTGTTTTCAACGGGAAAGGTGGATTTGTCACGTACGATTGCCCTGGCAGGAAGCGAGATGGAGAGCCCATGTTATGCTAAAGTCTTGGTGGGACAACCTTTGAAAGATGTTCTTAAAGGCAAGTTGGCCGACAATGGAAAAGTGCGAATCATCAATGGTAACCCCTTGACTGGTAGAAAAACTGACTTGGATGGCTATGTGGGAGGACATACTTCTGAAATCACAGCTATACCAGAAGGAAATGAGACCAATGAGATGCTTGGATGGATTATGCCGCGATTCAACCAATTCTCTGTCAACAGAAGTTATTTCTCTTGGCTCATGGGCAAGAACAAAGAATACACGTTGGATACACGTGTCAAAGGTGGTGAGCGCCATATGATCATGAGCGGTGAGTACGACCGTGTTATTCCTATGGATATTTATCCTGAGTATCTCATTAAGGCAATCATTACCGGAGATATCGACAAAATGGAACAACTGGGTATTTATGAGGTGGCTCCTGAAGATTTCGCTCTAGCGGAATTCGTGGATTCCTCAAAATTGGAACTGCAGCGCATCGTCCGTGAAGGGCTGGATATGCTTAGAAAGGAAAATGCATAACTTCATTTTACACGTAAGACTATGTCATTAAGAAATTATCTCGATAAATGGAAGCCTTCCTTTGAGGAAGGTGGAAAATTGCACGCTTTCAAAAGTGTGTTTGAAGGATTTGAAACTTTCTTGTATGTGCCCAATACTACAGCAAGCAGCGGTGCGCATATTCATGATGCGATAGACTCGAAACGCATTATGAGTATGGTGGTCATTGCCCTGATGCCTGCCATGCTGTTTGGTATGTACAACGTAGGATATCAAAACTATCTGCATGCCAACGCTTTAGCTGATGCCAGTTTCTGGAGCATCTTCTTCTATGGCTTTTTGGCAGTCCTTCCCAAAATATTGGTCAGCTATATAGTAGGTCTTGCCATTGAGTTTATTTGGGCACAATGGAAAGGAGAGGAAATCCAGGAAGGATATTTGGTCTCGGGAATTATCATCCCACTGATTATACCTATCAACTGTCCGTTGTGGATTCTTGCTATTGCATGTGCTTTCGCCGTCATTTTCGCTAAGGAAATATTTGGTGGTACTGGCATGAACATTTTCAATGTTGCACTTGTTACCCGTGCCTTCCTGTTCTTCTCTTATCCTCAGAAGATGAGTGGTGATACGGTATGGATTGCCAATGACAAAATATTTGGATTGGGAAACACCCTTCCCGATACGTTCACGGCTGCAACTCCACTTGCTCAGATTGGCCAGGGTGACACAGTAACAGCAAGTCTAAATGATATGATTATTGGACTCATTCCGGGTTCAATAGGAGAAACCAGTATCATTGCCATTGCAATAGGCGCCGCCATCCTTCTTATTACGGGCATTGCTTCATGGAAGATTATGTTGAGCGTTTTCGTCGGCGGTGGTGCTATGGCTGCCATTTTTAGTGCGCTTGGCATGACATCTATTCCGTTCTATGAGCATTTGGTACTTGGAGGTTTCGCTTTTGGTGCCGTATTCATGGCAACAGACCCGGTTACCAGTTCCCGTACGGAATGTGGCAAATATGTTTATGGATTGCTGATAGGAATCATGGCTGTAATTATTCGTGTCATGAATCCGGGTTACCCTGAGGGAATGATGCTCGCCATCTTGCTGATGAATATGTTCGCTCCTCTGATTGATTATTGTGTGGTTCAGCGCAATATATCCAAGCGAATGAAACGTGTAACTAATAATAAATAAGGTTATGGCAAATGATTCAAAAAAAGGGTTGAATACCAACTCGAACTCATATACCATTATCTATTCGGTGATCATGGTGGTCATTGTTGCCTTCTTATTGGCATTTGTTTATCAAATCCTAAAAGACAGGCAAGATGCCAATGTGGCGCTTGACAAGAAGAAACAAATTCTGTATTCTCTCAACATTCGTGGACTGGGAGATGAAGAGGCCGCAGCAAAATACAAGGAAGTTGTCATCAAAGACGACATACTCGGCAATGATGCCATAGATTTCAAAGATAATGAGAGTAATGGCTTTAAGTTGAACAGTGCTGACTATAAGGAAGGCAAGCTTGCCATCTATGAATGTCAGATAGGAGACCAGAAAAAATATGTCATTCCAGTCTATGGAATGGGACTTTGGGGACCTATCAGCGGCTATGTTGCTTTGGATGACGATTGTCAGACCGTATTCGGCGCTTATTTCAATCATGAAAGCGAGACAGCCGGATTGGGAGCTGAAATAAAGGACAGTCAGTCGTGGCAGGAGAAATTCATCGGCAAGAAATTGTTTGCCGAAGGTGTCGAAGGTATCGCCCTTTCTGTCGAAAAAACGGCTACGGACCCTCAGACACAAGTCGATGCTGTGACTGGAGCTACGCTCACCTCAAATGGTGTCAGAGACATGTTGAAAGACTGTCTTGGGAAATATGTTGATTTTTTCAATGCTAACAAAAATAGGGAGGATTAAAGACATGAGTAAATTGTTTTCAAAAGAGAATAAAGAGGCCTTTTCCAATCCTCTGAATCTCAATCATCCTATACTTATTCAAGTGCTCGGCATTTGTTCCGCATTGGCAGTTACTTCTCAGTTGAAGCCTGCTATTGTCATGGGACTTGCCGTGACTATTATTACCGCATTCGCAAATGTCATCATATCTGTCATTAGGAATACCATTCCTAATCGTATACGCATCATTGTTCAATTGGTGGTGGTCGCCACTCTTGTGACTATTGTTAGCCAAGTGCTCAAAGCCTTTGCGTACGATGTGAGTGTGCAACTCTCGGTGTATGTCGGATTGATTATCACCAACTGTATTCTCATGGGAAGACTGGAAGCTTTTGCTATGGTCAACAAACCGTGGCCGAGTTTCCTGGATGGTGTTGGCAATGGATTAGGCTATGCTTTGATACTTGTCATAGTGGGAGCTGCCCGTGAATTTTTTGGACGTGGTTCCCTGCTCGGTTTCCAACTGATTCCCCAGTCTGTTTATGATGCAGGATATATGAACAATGGAATGATGACAATGCCTGCCATGGCTCTCATTCTTCTGGGATGTGTGATATGGGTTCATAGAGCTTATTTTTATAAGGAGGAGAAATGATTATGGAACACATGATAAGTTTGTTTTTCAGGTCGATTTTTGTCGACAATATGGTCTTCGCATTCTTCTTGGGAATGTGTTCATTCCTGGCTGTATCGAAGAATGTAAAAACCTCACTTGGACTGGGACTGGCTGTTACCTTCGTATTGTTGGTTACTGTTCCTGTCGATTATCTTCTTCAGACTAAGGTTTTAGGACCTGACTGTCTCGTCGAGGGAGTAGACCTTTCCTATCTAAGTTTCATCTTGTTCATTGCTGTCATTGCTGGTATAGTGCAATTGGTGGAGATGACTGTCGAGAAGTATTCTCCATCCTTGTATGCTGCATTGGGCATCTTCCTTCCCCTGATTGCCGTCAACTGTGCTATCATGGGAGCCTCTTTGTTTATGCAGCAGCGCATCAACCTTGATCCGTCCAACTCCCAATATATTGGTAGTTTTTGGGATGCTGTAGTCTATGCTATAGGAAGTGGTATTGGCTGGACTTTGGCTATCGTTTCTATGGGCGCTATTCGTGAGAAGATGGAATATTGCGATGTTCCTGAGCCTTTGAAAGGGCTTGGTATCACATTTATCACTGTGGGACTTATGGCTATGGCCATGATGTGTTTCTCTGGTCTTAACATTTAATAGAGGAGGTATCAACAATGGGTAGTTTTATTTTAACCAGCATAGCTGTATTTCTTGTTACAATTCTCTTGCTCGTGATTTTGCTTCTTGTTGCCAAGAAGTATTTGTCACCGAGTGGAAATGTTGACATTCTGATTAATGGAGAAAAGACCATCTCTGTCCCTCAGGGAAGTAGCTTGATGACAACGTTGAACGAGAATGGAATCTTCCTTCCTTCTGCATGTGGTGGAAAAGCATCTTGCGGACAATGCAAGGTCCAAGTGCTCGAGGGTGGAGGAGAAATTCTTGACTCTGAGCGTCCACATTTCACCCGTAAGGAAATCAAGGACCACTGGCGACTTGGTTGTCAGTGCAAGGTAAAGGGCGACTTGAAAATCAAGGTTCCCGAAAGTGTTCTTGGCGTAAAGGAATGGGAGTGTACGGTCATTTCCAACAAAAACGTTTCGTCATTTATCAAGGAATTTATCGTGGCGCTGCCTCCCGGCGAACACATGGACTTCATTCCCGGTTCTTATGCGCAAATCAAGATTCCTGCCTATGACTGTATTGACTATGACAAGGATTTCGACAAGAACGATATTGGTCCGGAATACATCTCGTCTTGGGAAAGGTTCAACATCTTCTCTCTGAAAGCTCATAATCCTGAGGCTACTATCCGTGCTTACTCCATGGCCAACTATCCTGCCGAGGGCGACCGTATTACTTTGACTGTGCGTATTGCTACAACTCCGTTTAAGCCCAAGCCTGAGGTTGGTTTCCAGGATGTGCCTACAGGCATTGCCTCGTCCTATATCTTCTCGCGTAAACCTGGAGACAAGGTAATCATGAGTGGTCCTTATGGTGATTTCCATCCTATCTTCGACTCCAAGAAGGAGATGATCTGGGTTGGTGGTGGTGCAGGTATGGCTCCTCTACGCGCTCAAATCATGCACATGACGAAGACATTGCAGACGCGTGACCGCGAGATGCATTTCTTCTATGGTGCCCGTGCATTGGTGGAAGCTTTCTTCATCGAAGACTTCCTGGCTTTGGAAAAAGAGTTCCCCAACTTCCATTTCCATCTCGCTCTCGACCGTCCCGATCCAGCGGCTGACGAAGCTGGTGTGAAATACACAGCTGGTTTTGTGCATCAGGTAATGTATGAGACATACCTCAAAGACCACGAGGCTCCAGAGGACATCGAGTATTACATGTGCGGTCCTGGACCAATGTCAAAAGCTGTTCAGGGAATGCTGGACTCACTGGGTGTTGAACCTGAGTCTATTATGTTCGATAATTTCGGTTAAAGCTGATAATACTTCATTAAAAATCCCAAGCTCATTGCGAAGCTTGGGATTTTTTTTTATAGATTAATAATGAAAACTGCGTTTAATCTTATCGACATAAGCGTCGATAACTGCCACTGCGGTGATGCTCACTACATCGCGGACACTACTGCCATAGTCAGCGAAATGAATGGGCTTGTTTAGTCCCATCTGTATAGGTCCAATAATCTCGATGTCGGGTTCCAATGCTTGAATCATCTTATAAGATGAACGGGCACTGGTCAGATTGGGGAAAATCAGTGTGTTGACATCCATGCCCTTCAAACGGTTGAAGGGGTAGAGCGTATCGCGTAACTCTTTGTTTAATGCCGTACTAATCTGCATCTCACCATCTATCGGAAGGTCGGGCATCTGCTCGTGTATCTTCGCCACGGCGTCTCTCACTTTTTTGCTGCCGGCCGACTGGTCGGAGCCGAAATTACTGTGGCTGATTAGTGCTATGCGGGGTTGTTCATTGAAAAATCTGACGGCTGTTGATGCCAGTTTGGCAATGTCAACCAATTTGTCGGTTGTCGGATTGTTGTTGATGAGTGTGTCGGCAACGAATAGGGTTCCCTTGTTGGAATTGATGATGTGCATGGTTCCAAAACTCTCGTATTCGGGACGAATGCCGATAATTTCCTGAACTACTTTCAATGTATTGGAGTATTTTGTGTAGAGTCCGGTGATGAAAGCATCTGCCTCACCTGTCTCCACCATCATCATGCCAAAATAATTGCGCTCAAACATCTTGTCATTGGCTTCCTCAAAGGTGTAGCCTTCTCTCTGACGTTTCTCTGTCAATATACGTGCGAACCGTTCTCGTCTCTCTGCTTCGCGGTCATGGCGCAAATTCACAATTTCAATGCCCTCGAGGTTGAGGTCTAATTGGGCGGCCAATTTTTCTATTCGCTCATCATTTCCAAGAAGGATAGGGTAGCAGATTCCTTCCGCTTTGGCTTGTACAGCAGCCTTCAACATCGTAGGATGTATGCCTTCTGCAAAGACGACGCGTTGGGGATGAGCACGGGCTGTGTCATATAGTTTCCGAGTTACTTTTGTTTGTAATCCCAACATTTGACACAGACTATTCTTATATTCCTCCCAGTCAGTGATTTCCTTTCTTGCAACACCACTTTCCATTGCAGCCTTGGCAACGGCAGCCGACACTTCCGTTATCAGTCGTGGGTCTACAGGCTTCGGGATAAAATAGGATGGTCCAAAAGTCAAATTATTTACTTTATAAACATCATTGACTACATCTGGTACTGGCTGTTTGGCAAGATCGGCTATAGCCAACACAGCAGCCATTTTCATTTCCTCATTGATAGCTTTGGCATGGACGTCAAGTGCTCCACGGAAAATGTAGGGGAAACCGATAACATTATTGATTTGATTGGGATAGTCTGAACGACCTGTTGCCATGAGCACATCGGGGCGTGATTCTATCGCATCCTCATAGGATATTTCCGGAACAGGATTGGCCAGTGCAAAAACTATGGGGTCTTTGGCCATAGATCTGACCATGTCCTTGGACAGCACATTACCTTTTGATAGTCCTACGAAAACATCTGCATCTTTGATGGCCTCTTCTAATGTGTGGACATCTTTACGGTTAGTCGCAAAAAAACGTTTTTGTTCGTTGAGGTCCTCACGGTCTGAAGAAATTACACCTTTAGAGTCAAGCATCAGAATATTTTCTTTTTTTGCTCCAAGTGCCATATAAAGTTTCGTGCATGAGATGGCGGCAGCACCTGCACCATTGACCACAATTTTAACTTTCTTGATATCCTTGCCGTTTACTTCCAACGCATTTTTCAATCCGGCAGCTGAAATGATGGCAGTGCCATGCTGGTCGTCATGCATGACAGGGATGTCGAGTGTGCGTTTAAGTCTTTCTTCTATATAAAAACACTCCGGAGCCTTGATATCCTCCAAATTGATACCGCCAAAGGTGGGGGCTATACGCTCTACTGCCTCGCAGAATTTTTCAGGGTCCTTTTCGGCCACCTCGATATCGAAAACATCGATTCCACCATAGATTTTGAAAAGCAGTCCTTTACCTTCCATTACAGGCTTTCCGCTGAGAGCGCCTATGTCGCCAAGGCCAAGTACGGCTGTTCCGTTGCTGATAACAGCCACCAAGTTTCCTTTATCTGTATATTTATACGCTTCGTCAGGATGTTCCTGAATCTCCAGACAAGGAAATGCCACACCTGGGGAATATGCCAGGCTAAGGTCGGTTTGCGTGCGATACGGTTTGGTTGGTTTTACCTCAATTTTACCAGGTCGGCCGCTATAATGATAATCCAAAGCGGCTTCTTTCGTGATTTTTACCATAATACCTATTATTGATGAATTATTTGCTTTTTTACCCCTTCTACATTCTACAAGTCACGCACAGCGGGTCATTTTGATCTGCCTTTATCTTGTATATGTTGCTTTTATCCTACAAAATTACAACGAATAGTTTATTCATCAAAATAATGCATAAAAAAACCACAAAAAAAGCCGCTCTTCGATACTTTATCCTGCAATGTCTTTTACTCTTAGTGAACGCATGGCATTGAGTACTGCTAAAACTGTAACTCCTACATCAGCAAACACAGCCATCCACATAGTTGCGATGCCAAAGGTTGCCAATATTAAAACAGCGATTTTGACACCAATGGCAAAGGCAACATTCTCACGGGCTATATTGATGGTTCGACGGGCAATGGAGATAGCCAAGGCCACTTTCGATGGTTTGTCGTCCATGAGTACAACATCTGCTGCCTCAATGGCTGCATCACTGCCCATACCTCCCATAGCTATGCCCACGTCGGCTCTTGCAAGTACTGGGGCGTCATTGATACCATCGCCTACAAATGCAAGGTATTTGCCTTCCCCTTTTTCCTGAAGTAATTGTTCCACATGCTCTACTTTATCCGTAGGCAACAACTGTGCATAATATTTGTCTACCTGCAATAGTTTAGCCACTTTATCCGCCACTTCTTGCTTGTCACCAGTGAGCATAATCTTTTGGGAAATATTCAGTGCCTTAAGATCTGTCATGGCCTGGATGCTGTCATCTTTTATCTTGTCATTGATGACGATGTGACCGGCATATTCTCCGTCTATCGCAACATGAATAATGGTACCTACATGATGGCAGTCATGCCATTTAGCACCAATGCTGTCCATCATTCGTGAATTACCTACACACACCTCACGGCCTTCCACTGTGGCTTTTACACCATGGCCTGCAATTTCCGTCACATTGCTGACCGCACAACCATCAGTTGCCTCTTCTGGGAATGCATTTCGTAAAGCCTCGCCTATTGGGTGGGTGGAGAAATGCTCTACATGTGCGGCAAGATGAAGCAACTGCCTTTCGTCTATCTTTTCAGGATGTACAGCTTCTACTTCGAATTGTCCGTGTGTCAGTGTACCCGTTTTATCGAAGACAACAGTCCCCACCTTAGCAAGAATATCCATATAGTTGGAGCCTTTGACAAGGATACCTCTTCGTGATGCACCTCCAATGCCGCCAAAAAAGGTCAATGGAACACTCAGTACCAAAGCACAAGGACAAGAAATGACTAAAAACATCAAGGCTCTATAAAGCCAGACAGGGAAAGCTGTGGAGAATTGTCCAGAAAGTAGGGGAGGAAGGAAAGCAAGGATTACAGCGGCACTCACCACTATTGGCGTGTAGACACGTGCAAACTTTGAGATGAATGTTTCACTCTTGGATTTATTTTGGGTGGCGTTTTCTACCAAATCAATGATTTTGGATACCGTGCTCTCTCCAAAACTCTTGGTAGTTTTGATCGTCAATAATCCTGCAATATTCACACATCCTGAAACTACTTCATCGCCTTCTCTCACTTCTCGTGGCATACTTTCTCCAGTCAGTGCAGCTGTGTTCAGAGATGATTTTCCTTCCACAATGATGCCATCAAGAGGTATTTTCTCTCCAGGCATGACGATAATTTCAGAACCAATTTCAACAGCTTCCGGGGACACCGTTTCCATGTCACCTCCTTTCTTAATGTGAGCTATGTCGGGACGGATATCCATTAGATGGGAGATGCTTTCACGGCTTTTTCCTTCCGCATAACCTTCAAACAATTCTCCTATTTGAAAAAACAACATGACAAAGACTGCTTCAGCAAACTCATTCTCTGCTCCCGGTAAGAATCCGATACACAAAGCGCCCACCGTTGCTATAGTCATCAGGAAATGTTCATTGAAGAAATCTCCATGCACAACTCCTTCGATAGCTTCTTTGATGGTTTCATGGCCTGCCAACAGGAAAGGAACAAGATAAACCAGCAGCAACTGCCATGTTGTCAAGCTGCATTTTTTTTCTATAATGACAGCCGCAATCAGAAAGATGATAGTGGCAGAAATAATGAGTAACTGGTGCTTTATCCCATGTTCATGCTCGTGATGATGATGCTCATGATGATGATGTTCATGCTCATGATTAGTAGCTGAAGAACAGCATTTCTGATTCAATTTTTCTGTATGTGTCATGATTCTCTTTTTTTGTACGCTGCAAAATTACAACATCTCATTTGCAACCTGGTTGCAAATGAGATGTGATGGCTGTTTTATACAATTGAAAGAGATTTTTAGACCCTTTCCACTTGTTTGACTCCTTTCACTGTGCGGAGTTTTTTAATCAAGTTCTCCAACCGTGAAGTATCATCGAGTTGGACGACAAGGATTCCGCCAAAGAGACCATCATGACTGTCAATGTTGATAGACCGCATCACAATCTTTTCTTCTTTTGATATGATGCTGGTGATGTTATTTACAATACCGATGTCATCGTTGCCAACAACGCGTAACGTAATGGCATACTGTGAAGAACCCTTGCCACTCCATTTGGCTTTTACTACCCTATAGCCAAAACGGCGACGCAATTCTGGCGCATTGGGGCAGTCTGTCCTATGGACTTTGATGCCACCATTAACTGTAACGAAACCAAAAATCTTATCTCCATAAATGGGGTTGCAGCAACGGGCCAATTGATAGTCTATCCCTTTTAGATTGCGGTCTATCACCAACACATCATCATTATGACGGGTATATTCCTCATCTGGGTTCTCGTAATTGAATTCCTCTGCACTCCTGACCGGTCCCTGGGGTATATTGCCCAACTCATAATTGCGAACCTCCACGTATTTCTCAATGACCTCATTAGGGTCTAACTTCTCATCCGCCAGACTCTTATAGAAATCGCTCATCTCCTTGAAACCAAGTTTCTTGATTAGATGCGACATGGTGGACTCTTCCATCTCCACCTTCTTGTTCTTAAAGCGCCGCTCGAGCATTTCCTTTGCATAGAGACCGTCTTTTACCTGGGTTTCCTTGAGCGCCAGGCGGATTTTAGATTTTGCCCTTGACGATTTGACGATGGAGAGCCAATCTTGTTTGGGTTTTTGGGCATTGGACGTCAATATCTCTATCGTATCACCACTGCGGAGTTGTTCTCTTACAGGAACCATCTTGCCATTTATGCGACCGCCAACACAATGATTGCCGACATTCGAATGGATGTGATAGGCAAAATCCAAAATGGTGGCACCTTTGGGAAATTTTAACAAGTCTCCTTTGGGGGTGAAAACAAAAACTTCATCTTCATAAAGGTCCATTCTGAACTGGTCCATCATCTGAAGGTCATCATTGCTTTCGAGTGCGGCTCTGATATTTCCCAACCATTCATCCATCCCGCTTTCACCTTTCACACCCTTATAGCGCCAGTGTGCTGCAAGACCGCGCTCAGCCACTTCATCCATACGCTCCGTCCTGATTTGAACTTCCACCCATTTGTTTTCAGGACCAAGTACCGTGATGTGAAGACTTTCATATCCATTGGATTTTGGAACAGACAGCCAGTCACGCATGCGCTTAGGGTTGGGCTGGTACATATCTGTGATGATGGAGAATGTCTGCCAACATTGCATTTTCTCTTTGTCAACAGGAGAATCGAGGATGATTCGGATGGCAAAGAGGTCGTAAATTCCTTCAAAACCACATTTCTGCTTCTTCATCTTTTGCCAGATACTGTGGATGCTCTTGGTCCTTCCTTTCATATGGAAAACCAGTCCGGCTTCCCGCAATTTCTTGTCAATAGGTCCAATAAACCGCTCAATATAGGAATCTCGTGCTCGTTTCGTGGCATTGAGTTTCTCCTTTATCAGATAATATGCGTCATGTTCTAAGTATTTGAGGCTCAAGTCCTCCAACTCACTCTTCAATTTGTAAAGACCCAGCTTGTGGGCAAGGGGAGCATAGAGATAGGAGGCTTCCTCAGATACTTTTTGTTTTTCTTCCTCCATCTCGGTGTCTCTTATTTGCCGCATAATGTTCACACGGTCGGCTATCATGATAAGGATGACTCTCATATCTTCAGCAAACGAGATGAGCAGATTCCTGAAGTTCTCACTCTCCACTGCAGGACTTTTCATATAAAGGTATTTCACCCTCTGCAATCCATGAATGATGTGGCTTACCCCCTCACCAAAGATGTTGGCTATTTCACCATTCGCCAATTTTTCATTGTAGCACGAATTAACAATGATGGCCAATGTTCCATCACGGCGCAGTCCTATCTCCTCCACGGCAATTTTAGCTGTCTGAAGGCCAAGCAACAGTGTGCTCAACCCGAAGACATTTCGTTGTGACGTGCCTTGATCAAGAGATTCGTTCAGAAGCGACTTGATTTTATCCTCGTCTCCTGGCAGCAACCAAGTTCTGGTTAATGCTAAAAGAGAGGACAACTCTTCTTGAATCGCGATTTTCTCGTTTTCCTTCAATGCCATCGTTTCCATTTCCATATCAATTTCTTTAATCTTATGCTACAAATGTAGACAAAAATATTCGAATAAAGGCAATGCCTATTGTGAAAAATCACATTTAAGAATGAAAAGCGAGATTTTTTGCATCTTTCATTCGTCTGTTTATGAAAAAATATCTATATTTGTAACTTAAAAGGATAGGTGTACACCTATGATGTAATCAGAATCCATGTATACCATTATTAAATCTACTATATTATGTTATCACAAGAAGATTTGCAACAAATTGCTTCAAAAGGTATCTCTCAGGAAAAGATAGAGATGCAATTGAATGAGTTTAAAACAGGTTTCCCATTTTTGAAATTGGAGGCAGCTGCTTCTCTTGGAAAGGGCATCATCTCACCTGATGAGGGTGAAAGAGAAAAGTACATCCAGCAATGGAAAGACTACAAGGCCCAAGGAAAGAAAATCGTCAAGTTCGTGCCAGCCTCTGGAGCAGCAAGCCGCATGTTCAAGGACATGTTTGCCTTTGTATCGGCCGACTATGATACACCCACCACTCCGTTCGAGAAAACGTATTTCGACAACATCCATCGCTTCGCTTTCTTTGAGGCTCTCAACGAAAAGTGTATAGAAAATTGCGGCAAGGACATCGACACCTTGATAGGGGAGGGCAATTACAAGGCTGTGGCAGCCAATATGCTTGAAGGAAATGGACTCAACTATGGTCAACTACCCAAAGGAATGCTTCTTTTCCATAATTACGAAGATGGTGCCCGTACACCTATGGAGGAACATTTGGTGGAGGGTGCACTTTATGCCGCCAGCAACGGAGAGGCCAATGTGCATTTCACGGTTAGTCATGAGCATATGCAGTTCTTCGAGAAGAAAGTAGAGGAAAAAGTAGATAAATATGCCAAAGAATATGGCATCCACTACAACATCTCTTTCTCTGAGCAGAAACCCAGTACCGACACGATAGCAGCCAACCCAGACAACACTCCGTTCAGAACCGAAGATGGCAAATTGCTATTCCGCCCGGGTGGACACGGTGCCTTGATTGAAAATCTCAATGAAATAGACGCTGACGTCATTTTCATCAAGAATATCGATAATGTGGTTCCCGACAGGCTGAAACCTGACACTGTTACCTACAAACAGTTGATTGCTGGTGTTTTGGTTTCTCTTCAGTCTCAAGCTTTCAAGTATTTGGAGTTGTTGGATACAGGAAAGTATGACCATGAAGACCTCGAGGAAATCATTCGATTTGTTCAACGTGATCTCTGTTGCCGCAAACCCGACATCAAATTGCTGGAGGATGCCGAACTTGTTATCTATCTGAGAAAGAAACTTGATCGCCCAATGCGTGTCTGTGGTGTGGTGAAGAACGTGGGAGAACCAGGTGGTGGTCCGTTCCTAACTTATAACAGCGATGGTACTGTCAGCCTGCAGATTCTGGAGAGCAGCCAGATAGACAAGAGTAATGCTGAGTATCAACGCATGTTCACAGAAGGAACCCATTTCAATCCCGTCGACCTTGTGTGCGCCGTGAAGGATTACAAAGGTCAGCGGTTCTGCCTGCCTGAGTTTGTAGATAAGTCCACAGGATTCATCAGCAATAAGAGCAAGAATGGCAAGGAACTGAAAGCTTTGGAACTTCCTGGTCTATGGAATGGTGCCATGAGCGACTGGAACACTGTATTTGTAGAGGTGCCTCTCTCAACCTTCAATCCGGTTAAGACAGTCAACGACTTGCTTCGTGAGCAACATCAATAAGCAGTGACTTCGACATTATTTATTTTAGCAAAATGATTAACGGGATAGTAGCAAAGGAATTCCTCGGCCACTATCCCGTTAAAAATGTTCGTGAGGATGGAAAAGTTGTGGAACAAGAACTTCAACAAGGTGATGTTGGCGAATTTCTCGCTGTTCTTCGCCTTCTATTTGCTGACGCCCTTGCTCCCTCTTTACCTGAGTGAATCCTATCATGCAGGAAAGGATCTCATTGGCATCGTGCTTTCTGGCTATACGGTAACAGCACTTTTCAGCCGACCTGTCAGTGGATTTTTGATAGACAGTCTTGATAGGAAAAGCACACTTCTATTCTTCTATTTTCTGTTCTTTATCTTCTTTGCTGGATACCTGTTCGCAAGTTCCTTGCTGTTGTTTGCTATCGTAAGAACACTGCATGGTGCTCCTTTTGGTTCACTGACAGTAGCCAACAGTACCGTTGCTGTTGATGTGCTCCCTCCAAGTCGGCGCAACGAGGGCATTGGTTATTATGGCTTGAGCAACAACGTGGCTATGGCATTGGCGCCTTCTACTGGAATTGCCATATATCATTATACCAACAATTTCAATTATCTGTTTTGGATGGCATTTGCTGTTGCGGGAATAGGAATGTTGATTGACCAATCTGTTGATCTCTCCCACTGTAAAGTGATAGTGAAAAAGAGTCGGCTGTCGTTCAGCCGCTTTTTTCTCATCCGTGGATGGCTGCTGGCATTCAATATGGTCTTTTTCGGATTCAGTTTTGGGGTGCTACAAAACTATCTGGCCATATATAGTAGGGATGTAATGGGGATAACTGGTGGCACGGGGGTTTTCTTCATTTTATTGTCAGCAGGTCTTATCCTCGCACGTTTTCTGGGTGCCAAATCGCTTCGACAAGGCAGACTAACCCGAAACGCAGCTGGGGGAGCCGTCGTATCTACCCTCGGCTATGTTTTGTTCGTGGCATGTCCCAATCATTTCGGATATTACTTGTCTCCTTTGCTGATAGGTTTGGGCAATGGTCACATATGGCCGGCTTTTATGAGTATGGTCATCAATGTTGCTTCTGACAGGCAAAGAGGAACTGCCAATTCTACGCTGTTGGTATCCTGGGATGTCGGCATCGGACTTGGTGTGCTTCTCGGTGGAATTATCGCAGAGTATTTCTCCTATTATACGGCATTTCTGTCTGTATCTGGCGTACAAATTGCAGGAACGCTCCTGTTTTGGATGGTCACAAGACAGTTCTTCTTGGCACGACGTTTACGATAACCCTCTTTGATTTCCTCCTTATGGTTTCGCTGTAGTAGTGACCGTTACATCAGCATTCAACATTTTCTTCCACTCTTCCAAACAGGAAAACCAATCTTTGTCTGAGTGCACGCCAAAGGTTTCGTTGTCACTGGCAAAAGTGATATAATAAGTAAGGCTGTTGCCTGGAATTTGTATGACATAAGGATAATTGTCTTTGTTGGAGGGTAGTTCTTTCTCAACATTACTTTGAGGCAGGCAGATACCCAACCCTACGGTTTCACGCTTGTGTCCGGCGGAATCTTTCTCTGAAACAGGCCAGTCCGTGCCCCAACAGCCTCTTAGTCCCCGTTTGTCACTGTATTCTGTAGAGTTTTTCACATTGATAAGTCCTGTCGCAAATTTAAGGTCACTAACTGGGCGGTCAAATTTCACGTCTACCTTGCAGTCACGCCTGCCGGCATACAGGGTATAATAAGTGGTCATAGTGACAGGCTTATCGCTCTCTTTTTGACGCCATTCTTCATCCTTCACTTCTACGATGGTTCGCAAGGGTCCCCGGGCAACAATCCTTTGACCTCGGTGCTCCACATCTTCAATCATCGTTGGTTGATTTCCGTCCCATCCTCGTAGTGTACCTAATCCAAGTGTGTTGCCTACCCACAAAACGTCATCACCAAATCCGGCTTCTTTCTGTTGGCTGTCAGGATAAAACTGTGTTTGGCGAAGTTCAAGACCTTGTTTGTATTTGCCATAGATGTCTACAGTTTGGCGGTGGTCAAAATAGATTCTGTAGGCCACCAGTTCATTCTCAAAAGCGGCACCGTGATGATGAAGCATGGAGTAGGGGTTCACGCCACGGTCCACCTTCAATTGTGAGATATACAAATCTTGCTTATTGCTTTCCTTTATTTTCTTGTTGGTCAGCATCATGTCTACATATACCTTTGGAGTATATACTTTTTGCTTTCCAAAAGGCGACAGTGTCACTTTCAGCGTCTTTTTCTCCTTTTTGTTCAAATCCACCAGAAAGAACAATTCATCCAAGGTTCCATCTCCGTCTATATCATCCAATTGGCAAGGAATCTCCTTGCCGTTTTCCGTTACCAGAGCCGTTGCGGTTTTTTCTGGGTTAGATTTTAAATCCATGACCATAGGATAGGCTTTTACATCCGTCTTGCTGTTGTTTTTGATGGTCATTTCACATGTTTGTTGGGCATTTGCCGTGAGGCATGCCATAACACCCAACATGGCAGAAAGTAGTTTGTTCATAGGTCTGTCGATGATTGTATTTATCTTATAGGTTCAAAATTACGAAATTCTTTTCTATCACCTTGGTTTGTTAACCTTTTTTATAAAAATGACCACACTGCAAGTTCTTCGTTGTTAATGGGTCATCGTTGAAAACGTTATCGTTAAATAATTGTGCAATGAGAGTATAAAAAGCCCAAATACATATTAATTTTGCACACGAAAACTATCACACAACAAATCAATCATCGAAATGGAAAATATTTTTGTAATTGGCGACCGCGAGAAGAACGAGTGGCTGTCTGTATTCGATCCAAGCGAAAAAATCATGAGTTTCTGCAATGAGATGGGTAAAGCTAAAACCTTTGCTGATTCCAACGTTGCCCTTGAAGAGCTAAAGAAGATGCAACTGACAGGCTATTTCACCGACTTGAGCATCTATCTGGTTCAGGATGGCAAAGCATACATAGCAGGAGAGCGTGACAATTATCATCCTGTTGACTAAACTATAATGATAAAGAACGGTTCAGCCGCCATGTTTTTCAAAAGCATGGCGGCTGAACCGTAAAGATAGGGGTGAAGACCTATAGAAGCCTTGTCGTCTACAGATCCGGTCCCCATGGCCGTGTG
>CACXDY010000193.1 GCA_902766505.1 uncultured Prevotellaceae bacterium | reverse complement strand
TTTTCAGGGATGTACCAATTTGAAAACTGTCAGGGTTCAGTGGGTACAACCTCTTGTGATTGATCCTAATGTCTTCGATGGCGTGGATCTTACTGGAACACCCGATGACCCCAACAGCGGTGTGGCACTCTATGTGCTCTACGGCTATGTGGATACCTATAAGGCTGCTGAAGTATGGAAGGATTTCCATTCTGTCAACTACTATATCGATTATGATGTCAACATCCTTTTCGAGGATCCTTATGTGAAATCCATCTGTGTGGCCAACTGGGATACCAACTACGATGGTGAGTTGAGTTACCGTGAGGCTCGTTCCGTCACAAATATCGGTGCCGCCTTCGTGGGAGCTTCCGAAATTACCAAGTTCAATGAGTTCAGGGCTTTCCAATATGTCACTTCTGTAGGCAAGTCGGGCTTTAAGAACTGCTCCAATCTGACACAAATCACCTTCCCGTCGAGTGTCAAGAGCATTGGTCAGGATGCTTTCGTGGGATGTAATTCCTTGACTACGGTAAGTCTTCCAGACAACAGCAACTTGACAGACATTGGCAACAATGCATTTAAGAATTGTGCTGCTCTGACCGGCCTCGTTTTGCCGGCTAAGTTGAAGACCATCGGTGCCCATGCTTTTGATGGTTGTGCCAGCATGACCAAGTTCAATATCCCCAGTCCTGTAGAAGAAATAGGTGAGGGTGCATTTGCCAATTGTACCTCTAACGCCAAACTTGACGTACACGGCAACAACAAGGTGTTTGTGCACAACTCTCAGCGCACCTTCATCATGGATAAGGCCACCAAGTCGAAGATTTACGCTTATTCTTGCGGCTATTCCATCAAGTCGTTCGTCATGCCTGAGACTGTCACCGAGGTGATGCCTTATGCTTTCGCCGGTTCACAGAAACTCAATGTCATCGACTTCGGAAATGTGGAGACCATCGGTGCCCATGCTTTCGAGGGAATGACTTCCATGACTTCCATCACCATTGGCAATAAGGTCAGTACTATCGGCGAGAATGCTTTCTCCAACTGTAACGATCTTTACACCCTCTATATTCCTTCCAACGTTACCAATATCGAGGCCGATGCCTTTACAGGGGTGGCCAAAGGTATCCGTGTAGAAGTGAAATGGGACTCTCCATTGCTCATTGGCGACGGTACGTTCAGCAACTTCGAGGAATTGACTGAGGGAGAAATCACCGGACGTCTTTTTGTACCACAAGGCACCAAGAGTCTCTATGCTGACACTCCGGGCTGGAACTGGTTTGCATTCATTGAGGAAGGCACCATTGAGGAATATGCCAACAAGATTATCATTTTTGCCAACGAGAAAACCAAGCAGGTTTGTCTTGATGCTTTCGACACCGACCACGATGGCTATCTCACCAAAGACGAGGCTGCCGCAGTGACTGATATCGGCAACGTGTTCAAGGGGGCAGAGATGGGCGCTTTCACCGAGTTCAAGTACTTTACCTCGGTTACCACCATTCCTCAGGAAGCATTCAGCGGCAGTACACTGACCAGCATCACTCTTCCTGAGAGTGTCACTACTATCGGTGCCAATGCCTTTGCTTACTGCAACAGTCTGAAGACCTTCGACGTGCCCGCCCAGGTGTCATTCATCGGCAATGGTGCGTTCAAGTCTTGTGCTTCTCTCACCGCCATTAACGTGGCTGAGGAGAATGTAGACTATATCAGTGGCTCAGGTGTGCTCTTTACCAAAGACCGTTCCACGCTGATTCAGTATCCTGCCAACAGGACCTATGCTTCCGTGGAGATACCTGAACAGGTGACGACCATTGCTCCTGAGGCATTCTTAGGTGCCCAGAAAATGACATCGCTTACCATCAGCAAAACTATCTCCACCATCGGAGCGCGTGCTTTCGGCGACTGTCAGGCACTCAATGCCGTGAAGGTGTCCTGGGCAACTCCAATCACTATCCCTGCCAACACCTTCGAGGGTGTGGATGTGGAAAATGCCACACTTACCGTTCCCGAGGGAACAGAAGATTCCTATAAGGTGGCCAATGTATGGAAAGACTTCGGTAACTTCAGTACATACAAGGAGTTCATCATCTTTGCTGACAATGCCGTCGAGACCATCTGTGTAAACAAATGGGACACTAACCATGACGGTAAACTCAGTTATGAGGAGGCTGCTGCCGTGACCAGCATTGGCAACACCTTCACTGCCAATACCCTCATCACCTCCTTCAAGGAGTTGGAGCAGTTCAAGGGTATCACAGAGATTCCCGACAATGCCTTCAAGGGTTGTTCGGCTCTTACAGCCACAGTTATTCCTGTCAATGCCCTCCGCATCGGCAACAGCGCTTTCGAGGGTTGTTCCTCTTTGGCCAAGCCAACCGTGAGGTCCAGACTGGCCACCATTGGCGAGAAAGCCTTCTATGGTTGCGAGTCCATGTCCGACTTCACCGTGGGACAGTATGTCACCTCTATCGGACAAGGTGCTTTCGGTAGTTGTACGTCAATGACCAAACTGGCTGTGTCTGCCAACAATGAAACTTATGTGTCGCTCGACAACATCATCTTCACCATCGATGTCTCCACTGTGGTGGCTTATCCTGCAGGCAAGTCGGGCTCGACTTTCCGCGTGACCAAAGACGTGGTGAAGAACATCTATCCTTATGCCTTCAGCGGTGCCAACAAACTCAAGACCCTGGAGCTCCATATGATTGAGAACATCGGCGACTATGCTTTTGAGAAGTGTATGGGTCTTACCCAACTCCCCATCAGCGAGAATGTCAAGAACATCGGTGTGGGTGCTTTCAGCAACTGCCAGAACCTCCAGGCCATCACCATCCCCGACAATGTTGAGACCATCGGTGAGAAAGCTTTTGAGGGAATGCAAGCCGCTGTGAGATGCCAGGTATCACGTACCACTCCTCTCAGCATCCCAGCCAACACCTTCTCCAATTATGAGACTTTGAGCGAGGGTCAGGTTTCTGGTATCCTCTTTGTACCCGCAGGTACAGAGAATGCCTACAAGAATGCTACCGGATGGAAATTCTTCAACCTGGTAATCGAGGGCAACATGGCAGACTACGACGCTACCCTCATCTCGTTCGCCGACCCGCTCGTCAAACAACTGGCCGTATCGGCATGGGATACCAATCATGACAATCAAATTAGTTATGATGAGGCCGCTGCAGTCACCTCTCTCGGTACCGTATTCACAGGCTCGGATATCACAGAGTTCGAAGAGTTGAAGTACTTCACCTCGCTGACAGAGATTTCCAACAATGCCTTCAAGAATACCAAACTGAATAAAATCAGCATGCCCGAGGGTATCACCCGCATCGGAACCGCTGCGTTCATGGGCACTTCAATCAACAGGTGGAACACCTTGCCAGGATTGGTCGAGATAGGCGACAGCGCTTTTGCCTACAACACAGGCTTTACCTCACTCACCATCTCCGCTGCACTGACAACGGTTGGCACAGGAGCCTTCAAGGGTTGTCCCAACCTCACTGCCATCAATGTTCAGCAAGCCAACCCCAACTACTCTTCAGTTAATGGTGTGCTGTTCGATAAGGAAGGTACTACTCTGCTGCAGTTCCCCGCTGCTAAGAACGTGAAGAACTATGTGATTGGCGAACAGGTGACCAAGATTGGTGAGGATGCCTTTACCAAGGCCAGCATCATGAAGAGTGTCACCATTCCTGTCGGTGTGACAGAGATTGGTCAGAATGCATTCCGGGCTTGTTCCGCACTCGACTCTGTGGTTGTTGCTTGGCATACTCCGTTGGCCGTTCCTTCCAACACCTTCGAGGGTGTGAATGTGAGGGAGGCTACCCTGTCTGTTCCTAAGGGTTGCGACGCCGTCTATGCATCTGCCAATGTATGGAAAGAGTTTGGTACCATCGAGATTTACCTCGACGATGGTTCAGTCATCGACTTCGAGGATTCCGTTGTCAAGGCGCTTTGCGTGTCTGAGTGGGATTCCAATGGTGATGGTGAACTGACTGTCTCTGAGGCAAAGGCTGTCACTGACGCTGACATCACCACCGTCTTCCTTCTGGCTGATGATATTAAAAAGTTCAATGAGTTCAAATACTTCACCGGACTTTCCTCCATTCCTTCCAACGCATTCAAGATGTGTACCGCTTTGGAGGAAATCACATTGCCCAACAGCATCACCGAGATTGCTTATGGCGCATTCACCGGCTGTTCGTCGCTGAAGACCTTGGGTATTCCTGCTTCTGTGACCACTATTGGTAACGGTCCGTTCACCAATTGTAGTTCATTGGAGAAATTCACCATCGACGAGGAGAACACCAAGTTTACTGTCATCGACGGTGTGCTGTTCACCAAAGATGTCAACGAATTGGTGGCCTATCCATGTGCCAAGGGTGGTGAGTATGAGATTCCGTCAAGTGTGAAGAAACTGCGTGTCTATTCATTCTGCGGTTCACAGAAGGTTACCCGAATCCGTATACACGAGGGCGTAACGTCCATCCCAGAGGGCGCGTTCGAGAAATGTACTGCTCTGAAGTCAATCAATATCCCCGCTTCTGTGACAACCATCGGTTCGTTTGCTTTCAGTGAGGACCCGTCACTTGAAGTCATGAAGGTGGCATGGGAAGAACCGCTGTCATTCCAGAACCCGGAGCTTGTATTCAAGAGTTCTTATCCTGAGGATGTCAAACTCTATGTGCCTGCCGGTTCGTTGGAGTCATATTCAGTATCTTCTGTCTGGGCCAGCTTCCACTTCCGCCAGTACATTGAGTATCCTAACTGCGATGTGAATGCTGATGAGAAAGTGGATATGCTCGACGTGGTCGACATCATCAAGTTTGTGGTCGACACCCCGGCTGCCGTCTTCGATGAGTACCTTGCCGATTTCGACAACGATCAGTTCATCACCGTGTCAGATGCCGTTCAGCTCACAAATATGATTGCTAACGGTACTGCCAGCCGTCTGATTATCAATGAAGCTCCGGCACACAGCACTGCAGACGAGAGTGTTGTCATCACCAGTTCAAGCAATAATGTGGTGTCCCTCTGTCTCAACAGTCCTGTCGACTACACCGCCTTCCAGTTCGACCTGACCCTTCCCGAGGGGAGTGAGGTGGCGTTGGCCAAGATGAGCGAGCGTGGAAAGAATCATCAGATGATGTACAACAAGATTGGTGAGAACACCTACCGCTTTGTGGCTCTCTCATTCGTTAATGATGCTTTCAATGGCAGCGAGGGTTCGGTCCTCAATATCCAGACCAACTTTGCAGACTGCGATGAAATCATGGCTACCAACATCAAGTTCATAGCCCCCGATGGCAGCGTGCACCTCTTCGACAACGTGGAGGCCGCACAACCCACCGGAATCGTCGAAATCAATGCTGCCCGCGAGTCCAACCACGACAATGCCTACTACACTCTGAGCGGTGTTCGCGTGGATAAACCCGGCAAGGGCGTCTATATCATCAATGGAAAGAAAGTAATCATTAAATAATCAACCCACAATGAGAAAGAAAATCATATTCATGGTCCTGGCAATCCTTTGCCTCGCCAATGTCTCTAAAGCTGAGACAGTAACTGTTGATGATTTTACCATCACTCAGGGTGAAACATATACGGTAGCTCTGCAACTCACCAATACCACCAAAAACTTGACGGCATTCCAGATGACTCTTACCTTGCCGTCAGGACTTACCCTCGTTTCTGCCGAGCCTACAGGCCGTTACAGTGGTCAGGTGGTTATAGGTCAACCCGCCAACAACGAATACAATATCTGTGGTGCTGACCTCCTTTTAGGAACCATTTCCGGCACTTCTGGCGATTTGCTGATTCTCACTTTCGAGGCCAGCAACACGTTTAGAGGAGGAACGGCAACTATTTCTGACATCGATTTCGTCACTGTTGACCGTCAGCATAAGACAGCTCCCAATACGTCTTTCAAGGTCGACTACGAGAAGGGTGCAGTAGGTTTGGTCGGTGATGCCAACGAAGACGAAGATGTCAACGTCATCGATGTGATGGCTATCGTCAACTACATCATCGGCAATCCAACGGATGTCTTTAATGAAATCAATGCCGATGTGAACGAGGATGGTGAAGTCAATATCATCGATGCTATGGCTATCATCAACATGATTCTGTAAAATCCCGCATTTACGCGAAGATTTCATACTCTTAGGAGGGTGTGTCAAATTGATTGACACACCCTCCTTTTTTTGCCTTTGCTGAAATGCCATGAAATTCCTTTTTTCCTTGGTTATCTTTGCGTCGTATTTAGGATAACATTGTATCACAAAAACCAAGGAACATGACAAAATTTTTGGAAGACGCCGGAACCACCCGCGCAGGTCATGAGCTCTACAAGGGCACGACCGAACCCCACACCACCCCAGGAGCCGCTGCGCTCAATCCCGCCAATCCCGATGGCATCCTTACCCAGTCGCAGGCACGTATCGACGGCGACCCCGACATGTATCAGAAAGACATCGATGCCCGTATCACCCGCATCCGGCCTATGGCGACCCCCATCGACCAAATCTCTCGTTATGCCACCTCGCAGAAGGCACATTCTTTCGAGGTGAAGTACTACAGCGTGGGTACCAGACCTGTGAAGACCACCCTCGCCCAGGCTGTCACGGCTTCTTCGGGCGTATCCGCTGCCATCAGTGTGGCCGACCCCGACATGTTTACCCTCGACGACACCATCCGCGTGGTTGGCGTGAAGGCCATTACCAACCACAAGGGCACATCGTATGATGCCAATGACAGCCGTACGCCCGACCTCGTGCTGTGTGTCTGTGGAAAGACTTCCGAGGGTCAGCCCATCGTCTATGCCGTCAATGGTGCCCCTGTCAACGGTCAGCCCGTGGGACTTCCGGCCATACCCGTCAACACCATCCTTATCCGCATGGGTAAGTCGTGTGGAGAACTGGATGTGCAGACCGGCCGTTTCAACAACCTTCCTTCCTCCGAACTCCAGTATTGCCAAAATTTCATGGCTCAGATAGAGCAGTCTACGCTTGACAAGATAGCCTCCAAGGAAGTTGACTGGGGCTTTTCCGACCTCGAGGAGGACAGCATCTACGATATGCGCCTTGCCATGGAGAACTCATTCCTTTTCGGCGACATGAATGTCATCAACCATTCTGTCAAGGACGGTATGTCGCAGTGGTTCACGAAGGGTATCTGGTGGCAGGCCGGAAAGGATATCGAGGTAGGTTCCTACAATGCTCAGAAAGCCACCACCGTCATCACAGACAATGACCTGGTGGACATCTCCAAGGACCTGTTCGTCGGCACCGGCATCGGCAACAAGCGCAAAGTGCTGCTTTGCGGTTCCGATTTCCTGGCCGCCCTCTCGAAAATCGACAGCGACAAGTTCCGTCTCAAGGACACCGTAGAGATTTGGAATTTGAAG
>CACXDY010000192.1 GCA_902766505.1 uncultured Prevotellaceae bacterium | reverse complement strand
CCAAGGGGACTTGGCTTATCATTTTGGAAGCGAGGAAACACAAGCCGACTCGTTGAAAGCTATCTGCGAGAAATTCCTGAATGCCTCACAAGCTATCAAGAACCGACGCATGGTCTACCTGACCAATCACGACCAGAACTTCAATGACGGTGGTCACACTCTGAAAGATTTCTATGGTGACAACCGCTATCTGCTCACCGTGCTGGAGTTTACCTTCTATGGCATGCCCCTTATCTACCAAGGTCAGGAAATAGGCGACCCCGATACGCTGAACTATTTCACTGATGCGAAAGTAAAATGGAACCAAGTAGATGTCAAAATGCAGAACTTGGTACGTGTGCTGATGGCCTTGCATCACACTCAACCTTCTCTGGCTGCCGATGCACCGATAGAGTTTCTTGCTACAGGCAACGCTCATGTGTTGGCCTATAGGCGAGGTTCGGTGGTGGTAGTTTTGAACTTGGGAACAGAAGAGGAACAAGTGAAGATTGAAGACATGGAGGATGGCTCCTATGCCAAATGGCTTGACAGCAAGTCAATCTTTGATGGACCATCTGTCTCGACAGAGCATTTAGATGGGCCTTCGCCTTTGGTTCTGGAGGCAAAAGGATACGAAGTTTACGTAAAACAGTAATGACCTGCTTCATCAAATAAGGGTATACTGTTTAATTAGAGTTAAAATTTTAACCACGGGCAGGCTGCTCTGTGAAGAACAGCCGCCCTTCTAATTAATATCAATCATGATGAAAAATCTTATTATTTGCTTATTGGCCTTGATGCCCATTTCCTTATTGGCCGGGGATTATGTCGATGAAATCAACACTACGAATAATGCAAGACCATCCGGGCAACAAGTGATTTATGAGATGAATGTGGGCTCGTTTACACAGGCAGGAACATTCGCTGCAGCCCAACAGCAACTTGATGAACTGAAGGCACTCGGTGTTGATATCGTATGGTTGATGCCCGTTTATCCCCGCGGCACTTCCAACAGTCCCTATGCTGCCACCAATTTCCAACAGACCAATCCCAAGTATGGCACTATCTACGATTTGAAAGCATTCGTCTCACGTGCCCATGAACTCAGTATGGAGGTCTGGCTTGACTGGGTGCCCAACCATACAGCTACTAATGCTGACTGGGTGGCTTCGCATCCTGAGTATTACGCCAAGAGCGGTGGTCAGATGATTCATCCCAACAACTATGGTGATGTGTGGCAGTTGGATTATAATAATGCTGGACTGGTAAATGCAATGAACGACTGTCTGAAATTCTGGATTGACCAATGCGACATCGACGGTTATCGGTGCGACTATATCAGCAGTTCTTGGATTCCCGTAAGTTATTGGCAGAACACCATCCCGCTCATCAAGCAATACAAGGCTGGCAAAAACATCACCTTTCTCGGAGAGGCCGACATTGCACAGGATGTCACCCGCCTGAAAACTGCAGGTTTCGACTATGACTATGCCTGGCAGTTTCAAAGCAGTTTGGCCAACTATGGTTCGGCAGGCAATGCCAGCGCTCGTCTCAAAGCTTTTGCCAACACCCTGCTCGAAGCCTCAAAGGATGTGGATTTCGGACGTATGCTTTATCTCACCAACCACGACCAGAATTTCAACGATGGTGGTAATACCTTGACCAAGATGTATGGAGAAAACCGCTACCCTCTTACCGTGCTTGCCTATACTCTCTATGGAATGCCCATGATATACAATGGTCAAGAAACTGGGGGAAACCAAATCCTGGATTATTTTGCCGACACCAAAATCAATTGGAACACAAGAGATGCCAAGATGCGCAACACCATCCGTACACTCGCAGCCCTCAAGCATGCCGTGCCTGCACTCGATGACCGCACGCCCGTGGAATGGGTCACTGTGACCAATAACAACAGTGTGTTGGCTTACAGCAGGAAATCTGGCGACAGCCAGGTACTTGTCATTCTCAATATGGCTACTTCCGTCAGCAATGCCACACTCACAGGCATGGATGCGGGGGAATGGAGCCTGTGGCTAAACAGCGAGACCATTGCTCAAGGTTCAAGCCGAAAGCAACAAACGTTCGGCGCTACACAACCTTTTACGTTAGAGGCTAAAGGCTATCGGGTTTATGTGAAAGGCAATTATTCAGAAGAAGAACCTCCTACCCCCGAAGCTTATACTCCTGTGCTCGATAGTGCGGATGAAATCAGCATTTTCTTTGAGACACCCGTTTCCAACTCATACTCCGCTTGGGTATGGGGAAACCTTGGTGGTGGCGAAGCCTATTGCACGAACCCATCATGGCCAGGTGATGGCATGGCTTTCATGGGGCAAACTACTTCTGGAGCGAATGTTTATAAATATACCATTACAAAGGTGAGCGAGGCACCACAATATCTGATTATCTCAAAAGATAATGGAAATACCAAAATCTACGATGGGGTCGATTTCGTCAACCATGGCTATTATGTGGAAGGCAATGGTATTCCCACGCAAGTTATCACTACCACAGGTGTTGAAGCTTCTCTTCTGAGACAATATCCCGCTGATGACCGCATATATACCATCAGTGGTCAGATGATGAATAGCAATCAACCGCTTCGCCCCGGTATTTATATCCGGAATGGTCAAAAGTTCTTTGTAAAATGAAAGGGATAAAATAGTG
>CACXDY010000191.1 GCA_902766505.1 uncultured Prevotellaceae bacterium | reverse complement strand
TTATCCTTAAATTTTTTTTTAATAATTATAATATCCAAAATCTTCTCTTTTAGTTCATCCATCAACCGTGGACTAACGAGGCTCCTATAGGCAGCTTCTTTTTCCTTTTTCTCTACAATGTTGTACTTTGCCATATCTGTCAAAAAAAATAGTGGTAATATTTTTTATCATCCTTGATTTTCTGCAAATATAATATTTTTATTGAGTTTTCCCAAATTATTTACGCTTTTTTTTGAAAATATTGTATTTTTGCAACAGAAAAGTTGTATTTATGCCATCAACACAGTGTAAACCATGTGTTGTCAGCATAGATTGTCCAATAATATTACCCATGGAAGAAGGAACTATTCTACAAGTCTTGAAACAATTCTTTGGCTATGACAGTTTCAAACCCCATCAGCGTGAGATTATCGAATCGACCCTGAAGGGCCATGACAGTTTGGTATTGATGCCAACAGGCGGCGGCAAAAGCCTTTGCTATCAGTTGCCCGCCATACTCATGGAGGGAGTGGCCGTTGTGGTGTCGCCCCTCATCAGTCTGATGAAAGACCAGGTAGAGAGTCTTCGGATGAACGGCATTGCTGCAGAAGCGCTCAACAGCAGTGCGCCACAAAGTTACCAAGATATGATTTGCCGCCATTGTCTGTCAGGCGACATCAAATTACTTTACATTTCTCCCGAGCGTCTAATGGTAGAAGTCGACAAATTGTTTTCCACCTTGAAGATATCCCTTTTCGCCATAGATGAAGCCCACTGCATCAGTCATTGGGGGCATGATTTCCGTCCAGAGTATTCACAGTTGGGGATGCTCCATGAGCGTTTTCCGGGCGTCCCCATCATCGCCTTGACCGCCACAGCCGACAAATTGACCCGTCAGGACATCATCCGTCAGTTACATCTGGAAGTGAGCGAACAACAAGGAGTCTATATCAGTTCATTCGACCGTCCAAATCTCAGTCTGAAGGTCCTTCACGGCTACAGCCAGGCCAACAAAGATGCCTATATAGTGAATTTTATCAGGAATCATGAAGGAGAGTCCGGCATTGTTTATTGTCTGAGCCGCAAATCCACGGAGCAATTGGCTAATAAGCTCAAACGTCAGGGAATCTCAGCGGCATCGTATCATGCCGGCATGACAGCAAGCAGCCGTGACAGGGTGCAGGAAGCATTCAGAGGAGACAACATACAGGTGGTGTGTGCCACGATTGCCTTCGGCATGGGAATAGACAAGAGCAACGTCCGCTGGATTATCCATTACAATATGCCCAAAAGCATGGAGGGTTTCTATCAAGAAATTGGCAGAGCTGGCAGAGACGGTCTTCCCTCAGATACCATTCTATTTTATTCCCTTCAGGATGTGGTTCAACAGTCGCATTTCATCATGGACAGTCCCGATGAGGAACAGCGCAAGACCAACCAGGAGAAACTGCGCCGAATGCGTCAATATGCCGAATCATCCATCTGCCGTCGGCGCATTTTGCTCAACTACTTCAACGAACTGTATGACAAGGATTGCCACAACTGCGATGTATGCCATAACCCTCCCAAGACCTTCGACGGCACCATTGCCGCTCAAAAAATCCTCAGCGCCGCCGCACGCACGCAACAGCGTCGCAGCGCTACAGTACTGATAGACATCCTATTAGGGCATTCGACTGACAGCATCCGCCGCAACCGTTACAATGAACTGCCCACTTTCGGGATAGGCAAGGAATATGATGAACGCCATTGGCGGGACTACGCCCTTCAACTGTTGCAGATGGGGTATATTGAGATAGCCTATGATGAATATAATGCCGTCAAGATAACCAGTCTGGGATGGGAAGTACTCAAAGGACAACATCAGGTGAGTTTGGTAGACAATCCCACCATTGTCAGAGAAACCGTCAAAAAGCATCAACGCCAATTGCGGCTCACCCTGCCTACCATCGAATCCTCCGCCCTACCCGACCAGGATTTGCTGAAGGCATTGAAAGCCCTCCGTCTTGAATTGGCGAGAGAACAAGGCGTGCCTGCGTATATAGTGATAAGCGACAAAGTGCTGACCGCTATTGCCACCGTCAAACCCACCACGATAGCCGCATTCGGACAAATCTCCGGCATTGGAGCCCACAAGCAGGCCTTATATGGCGCCAAATTTGTGGCATTGGTAAAAGACTATCATTCATAGTAACGCCTTCCATTTTGCATAAATATTCCAATAATCCGCCAAAAACGACTGTTTTTGAGAATTTTGGTCAATTATATGGTGATATGTTTGGGAAAAGTCGTACCTTTGCATCAATTTGTAAGAAACAGACACGTTGATGAAACCAACAGCCATATTGTTGCTCCACTGTCCCGACCAACAGGGAATCATTTCAGAGGTAACGAAGTTCATTACCGACAATCAGGGCAACATTGTATACTTAGACCAATACGTCGACCGTCAGGACGGCGTCTTTTTCATGCGTATAGAATGGGAACTTGACATGTTTCTCATTCCCCGAGAGAAAATAGAGGAATATATCTCGACGCTGTATGCGCGACGCTATCAGATGACATTCAATCTCTATTTCAACGACGTCCGTCCCCGGATGGCGATATTTGTAAGCAAGATGAGCCATTGTCTCTATGACCTTCTCGCCCGTTACAAGGCAGGAGAATGGGATGTGGACATCCCTTGCATCATCAGCAACCACGAAGACCTGCGTTATGTAGCGGAACAATTTGACATTCCCTATCATGTATGGAAGATAGACAAAGACCATTCCAACAAGTCAGAAGTAGAGGATGCTGAATTGAAGTTGCTGAAGGAGAACCATGTGACGTTCATTGTCCTTGCCCGCTACATGCAAGTGATTACGGACAAAATTATTGACCGTTATCCCCACCATATCATCAATATCCACCACTCTTTCCTTCCCGCCTTTATCGGTGCCAAGCCCTATCATCAGGCATGGGAAAGGGGTGTGAAGATTATCGGTGCCACCAGTCATTACGTAACCAATGATCTGGATGCCGGTCCCATCATCGAGCAGGATGTAGTGCGCATCACCCACCGCGACACCCCCGACAGTCTGGTTCTCAAAGGCCGTGACCTGGAGAAAATCGTCCTCTCACGCGCTGTGACCAAACATATCCAGCGTAAGATACTGACCTATCATAACAAAACCATCATATTCAGCTAACCCACGGGAAGATGGAAGTAGCGATAGTAAAATATAATGCCGGCAACATTTATTCTGTAGAGAGTGCCCTACGCAGACTTGGCGTGGACCCCATCCTTACAGATGACAAGGAAACCCTGCTCCATGCAGACTGCGTGCTGTTTCCCGGTCAGGGAGAGGCCAGCAATGCCATGTCTTATCTGCGCGAGCATCAACTTGACACAGTCATCCGCTCGTTGCGTAAACCTGTGCTCGGCATCTGTATAGGTCAGCAGTTGCTCTGCCGTCATTCAGAAGAAGGCGACACCGACTGTCTTGGCATTTTCGATGCCGATGTCGTGCGCTTCTCGCCCACGACCATGGAAGAGAAAATCCCTGCCATGGGATGGAACGAGTTGCGTGACCTCAAGACCAATCTTTTCACTGGACTCCAAGAAGGCGATTTTGTATATTTTGTGCACAGTTTCTACGTTCCCCTGTGCGCACAGACCATTGCCACTGCAGACTACATACAACCCTACAGTGCCGCGATACACAAAGACAATTACTATGCCACACAGTTTCACCCAGAAAAGAGTGGGCGTGTAGGCGAGAAAATCATTGATAATTTCCTGCGCCTAGCGCGTCAGGGAATAAACAACGAAGAAGGATGATTGAACTGATACCCGCCATCGACATTATCAACGGCCAATGTGTACGTCTCACCCGTGGTGATTATGACCAGAAGACCGTTTATAGCAGCGACCCAGTGGAAGTTGCCAAGGAGTTTGAGCGACTTGGTTTCCGCCGTCTCCATGTCGTGGATTTGGACGGTGCCAAATCGAAACGAATCGTCAACGCACCGGTACTGCAGTCCATCACCGAAGCCACCCATCTCACCGTAGATTTTGGCGGCGGCATCAAGACGGAGGAAGATATTGAGAAAGCTTTTGAGCACGGAGCCTCCCTGGTGACCGTCGGTTCTGTGGCGGTCACCCGCCCCACCCTTTTCATCAAATGGCTCCACAAATACGGTGCCGACAAGATGATTTTAGGAGCAGATGTCCGCAGAGGCAAAGTCAGCATCAACGGTTGGAAGGAAGACAGCGAGGAAGACTTGTTGCCCTTTTTGCGCCGTTATATAGATGAGGGGGTGAAGAACGTGCTATGCACCGACATTTCGCGCGACGGGATGCTCAATGGTCCCTCCCTGGACCTGTATTCCCAAGTTATGCGAGCCTACCCCGGCCTGAACCTCATAGCCAGTGGTGGGGTTTCATCGAATGAAGACATCGAAGCCCTCGAACGCATCGGAGTTCCCTCCGTAGTGTTCGGGAAGGCCTATTACGAAGGAAGAATAGACATTACCCAATTGTTGAAGCCATGGGATTAGCAAAACGAATCATCCCGTGCCTCGATGTGAAGGACGGAATGACTGTAAAAGGAACCAATTTCGTGTCACTTCGTCATGCCGGCGACCCAGTAGAGTTGGGTAAAGCCTACAGCGAAGCGGGAGCCGATGAGTTGGTATACCTTGACATCACTGCCAGCCATGAGGGCCGCAAGACTTTCACCGATTTGGTAACCCGTGTAGCCCGTGAAGTGAATATCCCGTTCACTGTCGGTGGAGGTGTTAATGAATTAAGCGATGTGGAGCGTCTGTTGTATGCAGGCGCCGACAAGGTGAGTGTCAACAGCGCAGCCCTGCGCCGTCCCTCGCTCATCAATGAAATCGCCACCCACTTTGGTTCCCAAGTCTGTGTGTGTGCTATAGACGCCCAATATACAGATGGTGTATGGACCTGCTTCGTCAATGGCGGGCGCGTACGTACCGACCGGGAATTGAAGGAATGGGCCATGGAGGCCGCCGACAGGGGTGCTGGAGAGATATTGTTTACCAGCATGAACCATGACGGTGTGAAACAGGGCTTTGCCCTTGATGCCCTCCGCATGCTCCATGACGTTCTCCCCATTCCCGTTATCGCGAGTGGAGGAGCAGGTGCCCGTGAACATTTCCTGGAAGCATTTACAATAGGTAAAGCCGATGCCGCTTTGGCCGCAAGTGTATTCCATTTTGGTGAAATACCTATTCCGGAGCTGAAAAGCTATCTGAGAGAATCAGGCATTAAAGTCAGAAATTAGATATAGGAGAAAGCAAATAAAACATGATATCAAAGGAAATCAATTTTGAGAAAGGTGGAGGTTTGGTACCCGCCATTATCCAAGATGCAAAGACACGCCAAGTCCTGATGCTTGGCTATATGAACCGAGAGTCGTATGAGAAGACTCTGTCGACCGGTCTTGTCACCTTTTACAGCCGTAGCCGCGAAACTTTGTGGACCAAGGGAGAGACTTCAGGCAACACCTTGCAATTGGTGGACATCAAGGTAGACTGCGACGGTGACACCTTGCTGGTGAGAGCCACCCCGGCCGGTCCTGTATGCCACGAAGGCACCGACACCTGTTGGGGCGAAGAGAATCTATCCAATCCACTGCAGTTTCTCAGCGAGCTTCAAGATTTCATTGAGAAGCGCCATGAGGAAATGCCAGAGGGGAGCTATACCACCAGTCTGTTTCGTGACGGTTTGAACCGCATGGCACAGAAAGTGGGTGAAGAAGCCCTCGAGTTGGTTATAGAAGCCACCAACGGCACCAATGAACGTATGGTATACGAAGGAGCAGACCTGTTCTATCACCTGATTGTCCTGCTTACCAGCAAGGGTCTACGAATCGAGGACCTGGCCAGCGAACTACGCGACCGTCATCTTCCAGGCTGGAAGAAGCATTAAAAATGTGCCTCCATCCCACGACAAAGAAGAACAACAACAAAAAAACATACCAACATGCTGATTGACTATCAAAAAGTAAACGTCATCCAGGACGGCAAGACCATCTTGAAAGATGTGGACATGCAAGTGAATGAGGGAGATTTCGTCTACCTCATCGGCAAGGTAGGTTCAGGCAAGAGTTCCTTGCTGAAAACCATGTATTGCGAACTTGACCATTCCTCCCCTGTCAAGGCAGAAGTACTTGGCCGCGATGTGAACGACATCCGCAGGAAAGACGTCCCCGATCTCCGTCGTGAGATGGGTATCATCTTTCAGGATTTCCAATTGTTGCACGACCGTTCGGTGAAGAAGAATCTTGAGTTCGTGCTGAAAGCAACCGGTTGGCGTCGCCGTAAGGAACGCGACGAGCGCATTGAAAGTGTGCTGTCACTCGTAGGCATGTCAGAGAAAATCGACAAGATGCCCTACGAACTCAGCGGTGGCGAGCAGCAGCATATTGCCATTGCACGTGCTATCCTCAACAAGCCCAAAATCATCATAGCAGATGAGCCCACAGGAAACCTCGACATGGAGACCGCCCGCCATATCGTCGGTCTGCTGAAAGACATCAGCAAGGACGGTACGGCCGTCGTCATGTCGACCCACAACATCACTCTATTGGATGAATTCCCGGGAACAGTCTTCCGTTGCAAGGACGGAGTTGTCAAGGATGTCACCCATGAGTACCGTCAGATGGACCTCACCGAAGACTCCAAAGACTGAGACCAATCAACCGAAATCAAGAACCCAGAATAGAACAAAGATGATAGTAATGAAATTCGGCGGCACGTCCGTCGGCAGTCCAGAAAGGATGAAATCCGTGGCCACCCTGGTGACCCGCAGCGGCAATCCCACCTTCGTTGTACTCTCCGCCATGTCGGGCACGACGAACACATTGATAGAGATTTCCGACTACCTCTACAAGAAGAACCCAGATGGTGCCAATGAAGTCATCAACATGTTGGAAAAGAAATATCTTCAGCATGTGGAAGACCTTTACAGCACGGAAGAGTGGCGGAAGAAGACCCGTGAGTTTCTCTCCGAAGAGTTCAACTACCTCCGTTCATTCACCAAGGACCTTTTCACCAGTTTTGAGGAGAAGAGCATCGTAGCCCAAGGCGAAGTCATCAGCACCAACATGATGGCCAACTATCTCCATGAGCAAGGTGTGGACGCCGTGCTGCTTTCCGCTCTCGACTTCATG
>CACXDY010000190.1 GCA_902766505.1 uncultured Prevotellaceae bacterium | reverse complement strand
TGCAATAAAGTTAATCATTGAGGGGGTTAAGTTAATGCTCATCATCCAAATAGAAGGATAAACCGGAGGGCTCGGGGATTTCACCCGGCAGGCTGACTTTCAGCATGTCCGCAGTCAGGGTGAGTATGGCCTGCACCTCAGGCAACTGGCCCGTACCTTGAGATGCCGGGACATTCCTTGACGGGGTCTCCATCAGAATGCGGTTACCAGCGGCATCATACGTGAAAGTGCGGACGGTTATGGGTGTGGAGGGCATATTTCTCACACCATCCTGTGATACGGGAATGCTGCCGGACAGAGCGTCTCTCAAGTCTCCCCTGACATTTGGGATGTCATGCGACTGGGAGAGGCACTGAAGGCAGCAGAGCAGCGATGCCACTATGGCCAATGTCGGTTTTCTCATCATTTGTCGTTCAATTTAAGGCGATTTTCAAGGGTCTGTCAGGAAATGGATAAATTAATAATAGTAACAAGCTCATGTCTGAAAGTTTGTCGGTTGCAAATATATAAAAAAAATGTTATCCTCCAAACGAAATGGTGGATTTTAAAAAAATCAGACGTTGCATTTTTGGAATCGGCTAATTTGCTGGTTGACAATTATTTAAATATAATTCGTCGGATTATTTTACGAAAAAAGTGACGCTTATCAATCAGAATGACAAATTTGCAGTCTGTTTTTGTCATAATGCACCTGCATTTTGAAATCTGTTTTCTTGCTTTGACAAGCAAAAGCTCCTACATTTGGGGCTACATTTTGGGGTATTTTGTTAAATAATATTATAAAAAAGGTGGAATGCATGTCAGTTAGGAAGATTTGGCGTAAATTTGCTAAAAAGACGAAAAACATATATCATTAACCAAATCTATTCTGAATATGACCTACAAAATCATCGACATTGAGGGCATAGGCCCCGTTTACGGAGAGAAACTCGTAGCCGCAGGCATCAACACCGACGCAGACCTTTTGGCAAAATGCGCCAAACCCGCTGGCCGTAAGGAACTGGCAGAAGCTACCGGCATCTCAGCCAAGCTGATTCTCACCTGGACCAACCATTGTGACCTGATGCGTATCAACGGCGTAGGGCCACAGTTCTCAGAGCTGTTGGAAGCCGCTGGTGTTGACACCGTGAAGGAATTCCGTCACCGCAAGGCAGAGAACCTGCAACCGAAACTGGAGGAAGTGAATGCCGAGAAGAATCTCTGCAACCGCGTTCCCTCACTGAAAGAGGTGGAGAAAATGATTGAGCAAGCCAAGGAGCTGGAGCCTCTGATGGAATACTAATCCTTGCTCCTACCTTAAGATAATAAGCGGTCCGGCCTTGATGATTCAAGACCGGACCGTCTGTTTTGCCTTTCAAAAGGCATCGATTTCTACTGATAATCTATTCGAGCTTTCTGCTCCACCACCCATTTGCCTCTTGAGAGGAGGGCTGTTCCGGGAGTGCAGGTAAAGCGTTGCGACTTGGAACCAGTGAAGTCACATGCCCGCTCGATATACTTTTTCGAACTGTTGTTGGCCTTCGACAGTTGAGTGTCGCTCATGGTGACAAAGACGAAAGAAGCCTTTGTGCGTGTCTCATCAAGATGGAACTCATAATAGGTCTCCTCCGTCTGCGTACGCACCCGCTGAGCATCGGTGAAAGTGCCGTCATCCGCCGGCCATCTGAAATAAATGACCGAAGGGTCAGGGTCTTCCACCACCACATTCTTGGCCTTCTCCTCCTCAGCTTTTTTGATTTCTGCCGAGAAAAAGGCCTTTTGTTCCAACGACTCCATGCGTTCTTTCATTGACGTGCGGTCTTCCTCGGCCTGAGTAGAGAGTTTCTTCACAGCCTTGTGCAGTTCCTCCTTCGTGGCGAAATAGTCGAAAGCACCCTTTTGGTCGTCATTGTTGTCGCGGTTGATTTTCTTAAGCCTATACTCCACATAGGCGATGACCACGGCAAACAAGAAAAGAGAAAGCACTGTATTCATGATGATGGGATTTTAGGGATTTTGAGCAATATGCAGTGCCAAGCGGCTGATACCACCTGTGAGCGGAATGAAGAAGAGAGAGTCTTTGAGTTCCGGATTCTCCTCATCCGTCATACTGTCTCTCCGTACCTCAATGGCCTTGTTGAAGTCCTGTTCAGCCTTCTCGGTGAGAACACTGCGGAAGGTAGAGAAGTCACGCTCATTGGAAACACCGAAATACTTGGTGAAGCTGTATTTCTGTCCCAACTTGAAGAAGTAGTCGATGAAGGTGTGATAAGCTTCCAACACTTCCTTTCTCACCTTGTCGTCCACATCCTTATAGCGTGGCACCGCAAGTTGGTCGAGCGTAGCGGAACCAGTGCTGAACTTCGTGATAGCCTCCACATCATCCACGACAAAGCGTTGACGCATATTGAGTCCACCCTTACAGGTGATTTCCTTGGGATTGTCCACCAATTTGAGTTCCACACGACCGTCATCACCCAACACATCGTTGAAAATATGCGTGGCCATGCTCTGCAGAGCATCGATGCTGCCAATGAGAGCCAGCACTTTTGAGGCTGTACCACTCACGGTGATGTAGGCCGGTGTTTTCAGGTTTTTAGTCTTGAGCAGTTGGGCGGCATAATAGATTTCTGCCGCATAGAAAAGAAGCAATACGACCCGGAGGTCCTGCCTTGCACGCAATTCCTCGGAGAACGAGACGCCACGTCCCACCATACGGGGATTGCTGTCCAAAGAATAGAGGAACGAGATAAACTCCGCACTGCTCTTCTTAGACTTGGCATAAACATCACTCACACCGCTGATATCGCGGAGTTTCATGTCAAAGTCGGGCGCAAAAGCCTTGACAAACCCGTTGTATTCCGGTCCCCTTCCGAGGAAATCGCCATAAATGTTGTTGCCGGCAAACCTCACTGAAGAGATGAGCACTGCAGTGTTGCCACGATGATAGACCACGAAGTCGGAGGTGCCGCCACCAATATCCATTGATACAACAGGCTGGCTCTCGGCATCCACATCCTCTTTCTTGGTATAATAATAGTAGGGAGCCAGTGATTCGGCCACCTTCTGCAAGCGGTAGCCCTGTGGGGCGATAAGGCGTTGACAGAGTTTATTCCACGCGTTCTCCAAGTTGGAAATCTGATAAGGCTGCATGGAAACGGGATAGAACCAAGTAATGCCGGTACGCGGAAGGAAACCACCAGACAGCAGCACCTTATTGCGTATCATCATGAGTATTTCCTCGAAATAGGCCTCAATCAGCAAATTGTTGCCCCGGCTGCTGTCCCATTTCAGGTCAGGACGGGTCTCGTTATAGTCGTAGGTATCCTCCTTCTCGTAATGGAATCCGATATTGTAATCGGCCAGCGGGAAGATGTCGCGCCCTTCCACGTTGTGACCTGCACGGTAGCAGAGATTGGTACGCATGGGGAAGCGGGCAATTTCTCCCTGTCCGACGGTGATGGGCATGAATTCCTGCATGAAAGCCTGCGCTGGTCCACCATAGAACGACTCCAAGCCTTCCTGGTCGATCATCTCCACGGCACGCCTTGAAGTAGAGTTCAGTGAGAGCACCTGCACATCGGCCGGAGAGATAGTCAGCGGCTGTGGCTCCGGGTCAACGTCGGTCTTATACTCGATATGGGTATTGGTAGTACCAAAATCGATGGCGAAGTCAAATACCCGGCTGCCCTGACTCACCTGACGGTAGAGCGGCACAAGAATTCCGCTGGCGATGGAGTTAGTCAGCACAAGGAAGTCGAACTCCTCGTTGAGACAGAAGTAATTGGAGGTAAGGAACTGCCTGCGCTTATCCGCCCGCTCGACGAGGGTATGTCTCAGTGGCTCAGCAGTATGGTTGCGGTAGGCGTTCACCATATAGCGGTATTGTTCCTTCTTATACCCTGCGGTATCCTCATCCACCACATAGATACGTTGAGGTTTCTCCACTGTTGGGTCATCGATGTGGTAACTGGGGAAGAGGAAGAGGTCGAAACGACATTCCATGATAGGCCAAATGAGACGTTCTGGGTCGGGGTCTACCTGAGCGTTGGTATACTCTCGGTGCAAGGTGACGTACCGGCCTTTCTGTACGGGAAGATTGACCACCGCCTGGATGCGCCCATCGGGCATTTCATTGAGTTGGAACACCGGTCTTGATGTGTTGCCGGCATATCCCGTGAGGGTCTTAACTGAGATGTATTTGAGAATCTCTGGCTTCAGTGGCAGCAGATACTGACATTCATCGGCCGTGCGTGACGAGCCCTTGAAGAAATTGGTGAAAAACGCGCTCTCATTGATAGGAAAGAGCGTCTTGATGAGATATGGCTCAAATACGTCGTCGGTGGTGAGGTAAGGATACTGCGTGGAGTCAAAGGGCAGCGTGCGCTCATCCAATGGCCGTTTGTCGGAAAGAGGAGCCATGAGGTGAGAGTTCCACTCCGAGGTAGTATAGCGCATTTCAGGCTCGAAATAAGGTTCTGCAGGAAGCACCAATGGCAGTCTGTCGCCTCCAGCCTCGGAAAGAATCCGGAAATCGCTGTTGGTGGCAATGTGGTCGCCTGGCAGACTCATCAGGGGAATATCGCCCGGCAACATCAATTGAGAACTGCCGGAGAGCAAAGGTTGGTACAAACTGGTATACATGCCAGGCTGCATGGCATTGAGGTGGTTTTTCCACTCCGTGTCGGTGTCGGCCTTGAAACAGGCATCGACATAGGCATGAAACTCAGCGTATAGCCCGCTGAACTCCGGCTGTTTGGAGAGCAGATAAACAAATTCGCGGAACTCGCGGTCTCTACCCACCAGTGAGCGGAATGTACCGTCGTCATCGGGATGGAAAGCTAAATGGTAGTTGCTTAGATAGACATCGTTGACATACGACAGGTCATTGGCAGAAGCCATGCACACCGAGGTGGGCGATGTGCCACCCACGATATTGATTTGTCCCACGGCACCAGCCCCAATGTAATTGAGCATGTAGATATACTGCATCCTCCCGAAATTGAAACTGCGTGCATCCTGCGAGAGGAACAGTGCCAAGGTGGCGGCCACGGCAGCATGCTCCTCCACGCCATCGCTGGCGAGACGCTGCAGGTCGTTGGTCTTGTCCCATGTCACAATCTGGAAGAGTCTGGCATATTTGGTACGATAGCCGAAGAAAATCTCCAGCACATCAAGTGCATTGGCTGCCATTTTGTGGTAAATGGAAGAGCCCTTCACACCATTCTCAGCGCAATAGCCGAAAGCGGTTTTGGCCAGTTCGAATCCTGCGAAAGGTGTTGGTATGGAAGTGATAGGCAACGATGCCTTGGCACCATTAGGGTCTTCGATAGCCTCAATGTCCTTGGTACCGAGTTGTGTGGTCTCCTGCCATCCCTCGATGGTCTCGCTGCCTTTATGGAATCTGAAAACGTATGGCATGTTTCAAAAGTTGTATTTCTTCTTGATCACATTGTTGATGGCCGTCTCGTGAACGGTAATGAAATAATTGTAGGCATCCAGTCCGCGGAGCTTCTTCATGGACACATCGGAAATCTCCGTATCTATAGCTGGGTAGCCCTTGAGGTTTTTGCCCAAGAGGCGTTCCATCATCGATGTTTTCCTCGGCTCAATATGCATAATGGTGTCGAACACGTCGTCCGTATTGGCGAAAAGGTCGAAAGGCTGGAAACTCCGTTGGTTGTCTGACATCTCCTTCAGCCACTGGTTCTTATAAGCGTCGGCAAACTGGCGTATGTCGGCGAAGAAAGCATCATTGTAACTGGCATCCTTCATCTGCGGTGTCTTGGCCCAGGCATAGTCGCGGGTCTGGTCGAAATGTTCCATCATGAACTTGGAGAACAAGTAGAAACTGACCATCTCCTTGCCCACTGCGCCGAAAGTGGCTGAACAGAGGTCGCGCAACGACAGCGGGTTCTCATCAGCCTTAACAGCAAACTCGCGGTAAGAGGTATTGGTGTGGATGCGGTTGTGCTCCACATTGGAGCGTGCGAAATCAACGATGGCCAACGCAGCAGCGAACTCCACAAAGTGAGCTTTGTTGCGCTGTTCGGTGGCACCCTCCACGTTCTCGTAGCGGTTTTTGATGGAATCGCAGATATAGTAGAGATTGTCCACATCGAGATTGCCGATATAGTATTTGAGGGCAGCCTTGGTCTTGGATATGAATGTTTCCATATTGATTTCGCTGTCCTTGTTTTCCTTCAATCCGAAATAGGGCAACACGGTAACTGCTCCGATTGAGGCGTTGGCAATGGCCGAAGAGTTGGGCATGTTGAGCCGCTCTGCCTCACGGAAAGTTTTCTGCAGCAGCGGGAAACCAGCTGCGCCTGTTCCACCGAAAATGCTGCTGACGATAAAAATCTGGTCCTCGCTTTGGAAATGCTGCAGCAACTGTATCATTGACTCCGTGTTCTTGGGGTCGTTGAGCACGATGCTTCCCATATTGGGATTTCCCTTGAAACCCACATCGAGCGGACAAGCCAAGTTCTTGTCGGAGAACAAGAGGCTCAGCAAGGCCTGGTTGCTGTCGGCCTGTCCCTGATTGGCGAACCGGTTGTAGGCGATATAGTCGGAGAACTTCATGTTGGCCACATTGTTGAGATGCAGCCTGAAATTGGTGTTCATGTCATCGATGCCCACCTTGAAGTACCCATCCTTTGTTGGTCTGTTGTCAAAAGAGAGGTGTTGTCGTATTTTCTGATAAAGGTGCATCAGCGAGATAGTTCTCGTCAAGTCACCGTTGCTGGTATCCGGGTCGATGATAACGGGGACGATCGTGTCGATTTTATCGCCGAGCCGCACTCCAGAAGCCAGCAGCATGGTGAGTGAACGCATGACGCGTGCACCCGTTCCGCCGATGCCGAAAATATAAAGTTTACTCATAAGGATATGATGTTGCTTGAAAGATAAAAGCGCTGTTGCGCCAATGGTTTAGAATGGGATGTTTCTCGACCTGCTGCTGAACGACTTGAACACCAAAGAGAACAAGAAGAAGAGCAGTGCGCTGTAGGCGAAGATGATAAAGCCAAACGACAGGAAGTCTGCCGAACCGATACCCGCCTCGAGGATGTTCTGCGAGAAAGTAAAGCCTGTGAGTTTCTGATGAGCGATAATGGTTCCCACAACGGTAGCCACGGCTGCTGTCGAAGCACCAATCATCAACCATTTCCGGAACTTAGCCAAGAGGATATGATCGAGGACGATGTAATAGACAAAGGCCACGATGAGTGGCAGGAGCAGCATGACATAGAAAACGGGACCGTAGGCACCCGACTGAAACATGTACTTGGAGAAATCGCCGAGGTAGGCAGCCCCGAACAATTCCATGATTTCGGTAATGATATCCATTATTATACTAATTAGTCTTGTAGTTCAGAAAAAATTATTCATAGGCATCGAAATGCACTGGCAGCTTGAACAATTCGCGGCTATTGTTGTCTTTTGAGTTGTAGAAGGCGCCATAAATGCCTTCCACCATTTCGTAGATGGCATACGACTGGTTGGCCGGAGGCAACGTTCCCATGCGTTTATTGTAGCTGCATTCCTTTACCCATGCCGGAATCTGGTTTTTGAGTTTAAGAGTCAGCTGAGGTGCGTAGTTTTGTCCCAAAGCCACTATCTGTACGCAGATGGGATGAATGAAGAAATCGCACTCCGTGAATTTCGCCTTGTCGTTGACATCGGTTATTTTATATTGCGAAGGCTCCACATCGTAATTTTCCTTGTCGAGCAGGTAGGTTTTGTCAGCAAAGAGCTGTTCGATACCCAATCCGATGGCAAAATTGAAGTTTGGCTGTTCCGGGTCAATCGTTACCTTCCTCACATTAAGTCCGTCGTGGTGAGCCTGTATGCGCAGTGCATTGTTGAAAGTGCTCGACATCAATCGTGCGTTCATGCTGTTGAGTTCCCATGTCGGCTCCGATGAGAGCATGAACTTGTTTTTCATCCCCGGGAGTCCAGTGGAGGTATCCTCCAGTTCCATGTGATTGTTGAAGTCGCGCAATTGTTCAAGATTTCCCATAACGATAATGTAATAGGGCCTTGTGGAGTTGCAGGCGATGGCTTGATTGCCCTCATAGTAATTGCCGCTGAACTCCGACTCACATTGCATGATGATGGTACCAAACTCCTGTTTGTTGTCACGTGAACGGCGGATGGCTTTCATGAAAGTGCCTGTGGTGCTGCTGGCAGCGGCAGAGAGAAGGTTTCCCACATTGTCGACATCATACATACAGTCGCTCACCAGCACAGAGATGGTGTCACGCGATGTATGCTCGAGAATCATGCGGAAAATCTTGTTGATATCGGTCGACGAGGTGTTTCCCACCTGCATAGAGGTCGGATTGAGGTTAAGCACGAAATTGTCGAGGTCATCGCAGATAGGGGTATGATAGATATCCTGATTGATGAAATCAAGTTTTGTGCCGGCGTAGAATCCATCGGCTTTGGTGATGAGGTGTCCGAGGGCATTTTTGAACTGTGAGTTGGTGGTCACATATCCATTCATACTACCTGAGTTCTCCATATAAATTCTCACCACAGGTTTTTTCCCCTTCAAGGTCACGGTGTCCGCAGGCAGGAAATGCTGCCCATTGTCACCCTCATGAGTTTTAGAGCGGCCAAGAAAAATCACGGCTACCACCAAGAGTGCGACAACTAATATCGCCAACAACTTTCTCATCATTCTTTGAAAAAACGTATTCTATTAAAAAAAGCGCCTATTTGGGCACAAAGTTACTAAAAATCGGGGGCAGTACAAAATGTATAAATTCATTTTTTATGCCGAGACGTACTAACTTCAATGATTTATCGGAAAAGTGACAAAAAAAGGAGGAAAGAATACTATTTTCTCCATCAGACAACGACTCCTTTCATGGATTAAGTGATTATGGCCATGAAGCAAAGGGAAATGCAAGTGGTTGAGAAAATAGAAAGAATGTTGTCATGGCATAAAATGCAAGAGGGACTTCCCACTGCAACAGCTGACATTCAGCAGGAAGGCCAAAGCATGGAGAAAGAAACAAATAGACTTAGGCAGTAGTCCAGGCGCCCTCCACGGATTCACGCTCAACCACCTCACCCAACTGCATGTCGGGCAGCGTTGTGAGCGAGTCATCCAAAGCAAGGATTTCCTCCACAGAGACTACGTCTATATCATCATCCGTGAAATCGGCGGCACCCAAGGCCTGCCAATCACCCTCCTCATCATAAACAACAACGGCAATGAAATCCTCGCCATTCAAAATCTGACGGGTGGTCAGCACGGGTTTCCAAAAATCATCTTCTCGCAACAACATCGGTATTCGGTTTTTAGTTATCTACACAAAGCATCACATATCTTGTCCTGAAAGGCACGGCCGTCGGAAACTTTCACCAATCCCTGATTGAAGATAGCAAAACAAAGATTGTGACCATTGGCCGCCTGGCAATAGCCGCCCAAAGTAGACACCCCTGTGACAGTGCCCGTCTTGGCATGGACATTGCCACGGCATGCACCTGTCTTCATACGGTTCTCAAGGGTGCCGTCCACACCAGCGACAGGCAATGCGGGATACAGATGATCATAGATGTCACGGTTGTCGTAGGCATGGCGCAACAACCTCACTATCAGTTCCGGTGAAACATAGTTATAGAGCGACAACCCACTGCCATCGGCAATGTCGTAGGTCTTAGCATCAAGTCCCAACCGATTGACAAGACGTTTCACCGCTCCCGCCGCATCATTTGCACTACCCGGCTTCATCGAAGTTTTAGAAGCCACTTGATAGAACATGGACTCAGCATAGAGATTATCGCTTTTTTTCATCATGCGTTGCAATACCTTGTCGATATTCGTGCGGTAGCGGCAAATCTCCGTACAGCCCTGAGGAACTTTTCCCCGTCCAAGAGACACATTGAGTGAAATGCCTTTTGCCCGCATCTCGCGCAACAGAACATCGACGAACTGGTCTTTCTTATCCACCAGCAATGGTGTGAGGCGGTCGTTGTCATCATCCCAGCACCAACCGCTTCCAAACATCAGAGTGTCCTTCATCGTCAAGTCGGCCACCACGATTCCCTCTATCCTATGGATTCCAAAATTGCTGATATCATTGGCCATCGCTTTGATGTCATCAACAGTGACCGTAGGGTCAAATCCACCCACACAATACAGGTTTCCACGAAGGGTATCACCCAACATTTTGCCCGTACAGCAGATGCTTGTATAATAAGCATAGTCACTCCCAAACAAATCCAGGGCAGTGATGGCCGTCACCAGTTTCATCACCGAGGCGGGACGCATTCTCTGCCGCTCATTGCGCGCATATACCACCTGTTGGGTTGTCAGGTCGTAGACCATCATGCCCAACTGCGTGGTCTGTAGCAACGGGTCATTCATGAGGTAATCGAGACGTGCCCTCATTTCCTCCATCCACGCAGGTCTTTCAGTAAGCGCCTCAACCGACACCTTTCGTTCATCGGTGAAACTCACATCCTGTGCTCCGACCAACAACGGCAAAGCCAACAACAAGGCCAACAACTTATTTCTCCAATTCATCATCCAATCGTTTTTGCAGTTTTTTTATCTCACTGATGA
>CACXDY010000189.1 GCA_902766505.1 uncultured Prevotellaceae bacterium | reverse complement strand
GCAGAAATGGTGGCAGGATGAGGACACACGTCTCGTTCACTTCATCGGTAAGGATAACATCGTGTTCCATTGCCTTATCTTCCCTGTTATGATGAAGGCTCATGGTGGCTACATCATGCCAGATAACGTGCCAGCAAACGAGTTCCTCAACCTCGAGAACGACAAGATCTCAACATCACGCAACTGGGCTGTATGGCTCCACGAGTACCTTGTTGACCTGCCGGGCAAGCAGGACGTGCTGCGCTACGTGCTCACCGCCAATGCGCCTGAGACCAAGGACAACAACTTCACATGGAAAGACTTCCAGGACCGCAACAACAATGAATTGGTGGCTATCTATGGCAACTTTGTCAACCGTGCCCTACAACTCACCAAGAAATACTGGGGTGGAGTCGTTCCTGCCTGTGGTGAACTCACCGATACCGACCAGGCCGCCATCAGTGAATTCAAGGACGTTAAACAAAAAGTGGAATCGCTGCTCGACCAGTTCAAGTTCCGCGAGGCACAGTTCGAGGCCATGAACCTCGCACGCATAGGCAACCGCTATATCACCGAATGCGAGCCATGGAAGGTATGGAAGACCGACCCCAAGCGTGTGGAGACCATTCTCTACATCTCTCTCCAACTGGTGGCCAATCTGGCTATCGCCTTCGAACCGTTCCTGCCCTTCAGCAGCAAGCGTTTGCGGGATATGCTGGCCGTGGAATCCTTCGAATGGGAACAACTGGGAGATACCGACATCTTGAAGCCAGGTCATCAACTTGCCGAGCCGGCCTTGCTTTTTGAGAAAATCGAAGATGACGCCATTGAGGCCCAGATGAAGAAATTGGAAGAGACCAAGAAAGCCAACGAGGAGTCTGCCTACAAGGCCAAGGACATCAAACCCGTCATCGATTTCTCTGATTTCGAGAAACTGGATATCCGCGTAGGTCATGTGAAACATTGCGAGAAAGTGAAGAAAGCCAACAAACTGCTGAAATTCACCCTTGACGACGGCAGCGGTGTGGACCGCACCATTGTCAGCGGCATCGCAAAATACTATGAGCCCGAGGAACTGATAGGCCGCGACGTACTGTTCATTGCCAATCTTGCTCCAAGGAAACTCATGGGTATTGAAAGCCAGGGCATGATTCTATCTGCAGAGAATTATGACGGCAATCTCAGTGTGACCACCCTCACCCGTGAAGTGAAGCCTGGCAGCCAAGTCTGCTGATACGCATTATCATTAGCACGAAATACCAAATTCTACTATCTTTCACCCCCATGAGAAGAATCATCCTACTATTATTGGGAGTAGTATCTGCATTGTGCGTGGGAGCACAGACACCTCAGGACACTCCCGTCAGCCAAATGGAGAAACTCGACCGCGGACTGATAGCATTTCCCACCACCTCTGGGAAATGCTTTGTCAGTTGGCGTCTTCTTGGAACAGACAATCAATACACCACTTTTGAACTGCTCAAGAACGGAAGACTGATCAAGCGTGACATCTATCAAACCACCTCGCTCACCGCACCAGGCAGCAAGACCGACACCTTCCAGATTGTGACACTGCAGAATGGTGTCCCCGTCGACACCACTGCCGAAGTGACACCTTGGGACAACTCATATCTTGCCCTGAAACTCGACCGCCCGGCGAAAATGAACGGGAAAGCCTATTTCCCCAACGATATGTCGGTGGGAGATGTTGACGGAGATGGCACATACGAATTGATCGTCAAATGGGACCCGGAGAATTCCAAGGACAATGCCAACACGGGAGCATCCAACAACGTCATTATTGACTGCTACCGTCTTGACGGAACAAAACTATGGCGTATCGACCTGGGCATGAATATCCGTGCCGGTGCCCATTACACACAGATGATGGTGTATGATTTCAATGGCGACGGATGTGCCGAACTGATTTGCAAGACAGCCCCCGGCTCAAAGGATGGCACGGGCCAATATGTCTCCTATGCCGCCACAGATGAGCAAATCCAGGGAATATCCAACACCGTGGACCTCCGTGACTCCAATGGGCGCATTCTCAAGGGCGCCGAATATCTTACTGTATTCGAGGGACTCACAGGCAAAGCCCTGCACACCATCTGGTATACACCCAACCGTGCCGGCAAATTCAATCAGGTCAGCGAACACCCGGAAAAGAGTTTCTGGAACGACAACTACGGCAACCGTGCCGACCGCCACTTAGCCTGTGTGGCCTATCTTGACGGTCCCGACCACAACCCCTCTGCCGTGATGTGCCGTGGCTACTACACAAGGGCTTATCTGTGGGCAGTGGATTTCGACGGGCAACACCTCATCCACAAGTGGCTCCATGCCAGCATCAACAATACGACTGTGGAGTTATACGACTCGCAATGGAACAAGACCACCAAGCAATACTCCTCCAATACCAGTGGAAAAGGGTCGCATTATACCATGTTTGGCAATGGCAACCACAATATCTCAGTGGGGGATGTCGATGGTGACGGTTGTGATGAGATTATCTGGGGAAGTGCTGCTGTGAACAATGACGGAAACTTGCTTTACAGTGTGGGATATGGTCATGGTGATGCCATTCATCTGGCCGACCTGAATCCCGACCGTCCTGGACTTGAGGTCATGGATGTGCATGAGGAAAGTGTAAATCCCTATGGCGCTGATGTCCACGACGCACGCACAGGAGAAGTGCTGTTCAGCCGTACTGCCGACAGGGATACAGGACGTGGGTTGGCCGCCGACTTCGACCCGCTCTACCGTGGCTGCGAGTTCACCTATGCCACCCAAACCAGCACATTCAGCATTACAGGCTCAGCGATATACAATACCAATCCCGGAATGAACTTCCGTATCTTCTGGGATGGCGACCCCTATGAGGAATTGCTCAATGATGTGACCATCTCCAAATGGAACAATGGCGAATCTCAGGTGATGGGTCTTGGCTTCAGCCGCAATGCCCTGGCGGCCTATGGTCGTCCGGCGTCCTGCAACTCCACCAAAGCCACCCCGTGTCTCACAGCCGACCTTTTTGGTGATTGGCGCGAGGAGGTGGTCTTCTGGAGTCTGAATGACAGTTGCACCATCAACATCTACTCTTCCGCATACGAGACGGAATATCGCGTGCCCACACTCATGCACAACCATCTGTACCGCATGGGAGTGGCATGGGAGAATGTCGCTTACAATCAACCGCCCCATTTAGGTTATTATTTGGAAGACTACATCGATTCTTTCCAAGGTGTCTCCACATTGGGCATCCGTCAACTGGAATCCTCTGATGCGGCTACCGATTCATCATGGTATACGCT
>CACXDY010000188.1 GCA_902766505.1 uncultured Prevotellaceae bacterium | reverse complement strand
TTCTCACGAATGCATTGCAAAATTAATGCATTTTGGATTTCGGCACAAGCATTTTGTCTTCTTTTGTGAAATATTGTATTGTTTTTTTGATTTAGGTCAACATCACGAAAAACGGCTTGTTTCATCATTGGAAAACCGTAAGGATTGCCTCAGCAGTTTTAGCCCGCACAAGCGAAACTTGCTCCACCAACCATCAAAAAAAAGGGCACTTCAAAATAGAAGGACACACTCTCTTTTTGTTTTTATTCTATCCAAAACACCCAGAATGGCACACCAAGGGCTCCCCACCCCTCGCAGGGGCGGGGCTGGGGGCGGGGTGGAACAACACACTGATACAAAAGAATTTCTTACAACCCCACCCCTTAATCCCCTCCCCTTCGCAAGCGAATGGGAGGGGAGCCGCTACTCACAGCCATTTACATCCACCAACCATCAAAAAAAGGGCATGCCCATTGGACATGCCCTTGATATTCTGACGTAACTGAAAATTAGAGTTTCGGTCCAGCAGCCACCAAAGCTTTGCCAGCCTCATTGCCCTCGTATTTCACGAAGTTCTTGATAAAGCGGCCTGCCAAGTCCTTAGCCTTCTCATCCCAGACAGCTTTGTCTGCGTAGGTGTCGCGTGGGTCGAGGATGTTGGGGTCAACACCTGGCAACTCTGTGGGCACCTCGAAGTTGAAGTAAGGAATCATCTTGGTGGGAGCAGTGTTGATGCTGCCGTCGAGAATAGCATCGATGATACCACGTGTATCCTTGATGGAGATACGCTTGCCTGTTCCGTTCCAACCAGTGTTCACGAGATATGCCTTGGCTCCATTAGCTTCCATTCTCTTGACGAGTTCTTCAGCATATTTAGTAGGATGGAGCTCCAGGAATGCCTGTCCGAAGCAAGCCGAGAAAGTAGGAGTAGGCTCAGTGATACCACGCTCTGTACCAGCGAGTTTTGCTGTGAAGCCAGAGAGGAAGTAATACTTGGTCTGCTCTGGAGTGAGGATACTTACTGGAGGCAGCACACCGAAAGCATCGGCAGACAGGAAAATGACCTGCTTGGCAGCTGGTCCTGCGCTGACAGGATTCACGTTCTTCACAATCTTCGAGATATGCTCGATAGGATAGCTGACGCGGGTATTTTCGGTCACGCTCTTATCAGCAAAGTCAATCTTACCGTCTGCATCGACAGTCACATTCTCCAACAAGGCGTTCCTGCGGATAGCATTGTAGATGTCGGGCTCGCTTTCCTTATCCAAGTTGATAACCTTGGCATAGCATCCACCCTCGAAATTGAAGACGCCATTGTCGTCCCATCCGTGCTCATCGTCACCAATGAGGAGACGTTTCGGGTCGGTGGAAAGAGTGGTCTTGCCAGTACCGGAGAGACCGAAGAAGATAGCGGTATTCTCACCGTTCATGTCAGTGTTGGCTGAGCAGTGCATAGCAGCGATACCCTTGAGAGGCAGATAATAGTTCATCATAGAGAACAAGCCTTTCTTCATCTCACCACCGTACCATGTGTTGAGGATTACCTGCTCACGGCTGGTGACATTGAATACGACAGCAGTCTCAGAGTTGAGTCCAAGCTCCTTATAGTTGGTCACCTTGGCCTTGGAAGCGTTGTATACCACGAAGTCGGGCTCCTGGTCAAGTTCTTCCTGGTTGACAGGACGGATGAACATGTTGGTCACGAAATGAGCCTGCCAAGCCACCTCCATGATGAAGCGAACCTTCATACGGGTGTCCTTGTTGGCACCACAGAAACCATCTACCACGAAGAGACGTTTGTTGGACAGTTCCTTCTGTGCGAGTTTCTTCACTGCTTCCCAAGTTTCCAGGCTTGCAGGATGGTTGTCGTTCTTGTATTCCTCTGTAGTCCACCAAACGGTATCCTTGGAATTCTCATCCACAACGATGAACTTATCCTTGGGTGAGCGGCCGGTATAGATACCTGTCATGACGTTGACGGCGTCCAACTCTGTCAGTTGTCCTTTGTCGTAGCCAGTGAGTTCGGGCTTCATTTCCTCCTCGAACATCTCCTCGTAGGAAGGATTGTAAATCACTTCAGTAGCACCTTAAATTCCGTACTTTTCCAGAATTGCCTTATCAAACTTTGCCATTATAATTGATGATTTAAAATGAAATAATTATCTGTTTTGAAATCGCCCGCAAAATTAGCAAAAAAGCATGGATTTTCAAAGTTGTGGCACACAAAAAATGCAGTGTGCATTTCTTATTGTGTTAAAGTTTTTAAAATCCATGGCAGGGTGTAATCTATTTGCTATTTGTAGGTTACAAATTAAGCACCGGAGCCCGTGCTACGCCGACTGATTCAGTCTTTGCGCAACACGGGCTCCAGTTGTGGTGGTCTGTGACCTGCTATTTCACTTCCCAGATATCATTGGTTTCCAACAATTCCATGAAGTTATGGTATTTCTTCTTATCACCGACTTCCTCAATTTGTGCAGCCACGGAAGCCTCATAAGTAGGTGCCGCCACATCGCGGATAACACCGAGGGCAATGGGGAATCCATGCTCATTGTCCATCATGGCAAGTTTCAGTTGGAGGGTATTGTCCTCACAATGTGCATCATGCACGAGGATGTCGTCAAGAGTGATACCGTCCTCGCCGATTTTCACCACCTTGAGTCCGAAGCCTTCCTGCACGAGTCCATACTCATTGTTCTCACCGAAGACAAGTTTCTCGCCATGCTTCACATAGATGGCATTCTTCTTGCGGCCTTCTTTGTTGTAGATGGGGTCATAGGCACCATTGTTGAAAATCACGCAGTTTTGAAGAATCTCGCAGACGGCGGCTCCCTGATGGTAATAGGCAGCCTTGAGCACATCTACAGTGCCCTGGGAATCAGTAGCCACGGCTCTGGCAAAGAAGTTTCCCCTGGCTCCGAAACAGAGTTCTGCCGGGCGGAAAGGATCCTCCACCGTTCCATAAGGACTTGATTTCGAGACAAATCCCCGTGGTGATGTAGGTGAGTACTGACCTTTGGTCAAACCATAAATGCGGTTGTTGAGCAAGATCATGTTCAGATTGATATTTCTTCTCATGGCATGGATGAAGTGGTTACCTCCAATAGCCAGGCCGTCACCGTCGCCGCTCACTTGCCAGATGGTGAGATTGGGATTCGTCACCTTTGCACCGGTGGCAATGGCTGCGGCACGTCCATGAATGGTCTGCATGGCATAGGTATTCACATAATAAGGCAGACGGCTGCTGCATCCGATGCCCGAAATGACGGCCATATCATGGGGGGCCACCCCTACTTCGCCCATGGCTTTATGGAGTGATGCGAGAAAGAAGTGGTCACCACATCCTGGACACCACCGTGGTTGTCCTTTTTTAAAATCTTGTGCTGTATATTCGTTCATAACAGTGCCCTTTCTTATTTCTTGATGATTTCCTCAAATGCTTTAACGAGTTCAGCCACAACAAACGGCTGACCCTTGACCTGATTGAACTGATAGGGAACCAGTCCATCGACCTTTGTGCGCAAATAGGCTGCGAATTGTCCTAAGTTTTGCTCTGCCACCACCACTTTCGGGTATTTCAACAGTACCTCTGAAGTGTTTGCCGGCAGCGGGTTGATGAACTCGAAATGGGCAAGTGCTACTTTCTCACCTTTTGCCCGCAATTCCTCCATGGCGGAATAGAGGTGACCATAGGTGCCTCCAAATCCGACAATGAGCAACTGGGCATCATCCTTGTCGCCTTCCACCTCCACGTTGGGCACGGGGATGCGGGCCACTTTCTCAGCACGCAGGCGGCACATCAGGTCGTGGTTCTCCGGATCGGTGGAGATGGCGCCTGTACGGCCGTCTTTCTCCAGTCCACCAAGAATATGGGTATAGCCCTCCTGTCCCGGAATCGCCCAATATCTCACCAATGACTGCGGGTCGCGCTCATAGGGAGTATAATTGCCCTTCTGCTCCGGTTTCACATAATGGGGACGGATATCAGGCAACTCCTCCATGGTAGGCAACTTCCATGCTGCAGAGCCGTTGGCCACAAAAGCATCAGTCAGCAGGATGACAGGTGTGAGATGCTCCAGTGCTATCTTGGCGGCAGCATAGACCGTATCAAAACATCTTGTGGGGCTGCTGGCGGCAATCACAGGCATCGGTGACTCACCATTACGTCCATAAAGTGCCTGCAGCAAGTCGGTCTGCTCACTCTTGGTGGGCAATCCTGTTGATGGTCCACCACGCTGCACATCGATAATCACCAGCGGCAACTCATCGATAACCGCCAGGTTCATGGCCTCGGATTTGAGACAGATGCCAGGACCGGAAGTGGATGTGGCGGCAAGAGCACCGGCAAAGGACGCTCCAATGGCGCTGGCACATCCTGAAATCTCATCCTCGCACTGTACGGTAATCACTCCACACGACTTGTGCTTCGAGAGTTCATGAAGAATATCTGTAGCGGGGGTGATGGGATAAGAGCCCAGATACAATTTGAGCCCAGCCTTCTCGGCTGCTGCAATCAGTCCGTAGGCCGTAGCCTTGTTGCCAGTGATATCCATGTATCTTCCCGGCACCTTGGAGGTTGACTCTATGCGGTATGTGGCAGGTACCGATGCGTGGACATTGTGCCCATAGTCATATCCAGCCTGCACCACCTTGATATTGTTTTCAGCGATGGCCGGTTTCTTCGCAAATTTCTCACGGAGGAAATTGGACACCAGTGACAAATCACGGTTGAAAAGCCAGCAGACGAGTCCAAGAGCAAACATATTCCGGCATTTGAGAACGGCTTTGTTGTCCATCCCACTATCAGCCAGACAATCCTTCACCATTTTTGTGATAGGACATGCCACAACGCGGTCGGGGTCGATGCCCATCTCACCCAAATAATCCTCAGTCTGGAAATTGGCCTTCTTAAGGTCGTTGGGACCAAAGGAGTCTGTATCAATGATGATGGTAGCCTGTGGCTTGGAATAACGGTACTGGGTCTTGAGGGCAGCGGCATTCATGGCCACGAGCACATCGCACAAGTCACCAGGGGTGAAAACCTTTCCTTTACCAATATGTACCTGAAATCCCGACACACCGGTCAGAGACCCTTGCGGGGCACGGATATCGGCGGGATAATCAGGAAAAGTGGAGATACCATTACCTACTGAAGCTGACACAGTGGAAAAAATGTTGCCGGCCAGCTGCATACCATCACCGGAGTCGCCGGAAAAGCGAACTACGACATGGTCAAGTTCCTTAATTTCCAATTGTTTTGACATATATATTCAGTTTATTGACCTTGCTGATAAAGCAAACCTTTGATTTTCAAGTGTGCAAAGGTCTAAAAATATATTGAAATTGCAAAATAATTCTGAATAAAAAGTCAAAAAAGTGCATAATATACATATTCTCCGCATATTTATTGCAGTTTTCCCGATAAATATGCGGAGGGAATGTATATTTGTGCAAAGGTCTTTTGTATCAATACCTGAACGAACTGCCTCCCAGGAATTCCCTGATGAGTGACGTCAAAGGCAATTCATTATCCTTGACATCTGCAAAATACCTCAGGAACTTACACAACCTGTAAGCTTCGGAGAACTCATCAGCATTCTGGGGTACCTTTTCAAGCAGTGTCAATGCCTGCTGTTTGATGACAGCCAATTCGTAAATCATGGCGGTATTGAACATCTCGTCGGCATTCTCCTGGTAGGGGAAAATCCATTTCTTTTCACCCGCTCTCACCGAAGGCCATCGGCGGATAGTCTCGCGGGCCGACACACCGCGGTATTTGTCGTCACGCACGATACGCCGCAACAACCGGTTGTCGGTTGTCGGGATATAGTTGTGCGTATCGAGCAAGATAGTGGTCAGGGCAGAGGCATACACACGGAATTTCTGTTCCTCGGGAATTTGAGCAGTCAATTCCGGATTGAGGGCATGTATTCCCTCGATGACCAGGATATCGTTTTCTCTCAGTTTCAGTTTCTTACCGCTTTTCTCGCTTCGTCCTGCCTGGAAATTGTATTTGGGCAGTTCTACCTCCTCGCCTTTGAACAATTGTGTGAGTTGTTCATTGAGAAGGGGTATATTGAGCGCATACAGACTCTCAAAATCATAGTCACCCTTGCTGTCACGGGGTGTGTCATCACGGTTGACGAAATAGTCATCGAGAGAAATCATGACAGGCCTCAGTCCATTGCAAACCAATTGGATGGCCAACCGTTTGCAAGTGGTGGTCTTACCACTTGAGGAAGGTCCTGCTATGAGCACCATCCGCACCCCTTCCCTGTCGGCTATGGCTTCGGCTATATGCGCGATTTTCTTCTCTTGCAATGCCTCCGACACATTAATCAACAAGGTGGCGCCTCCTTTCTCCACAATGTCGTTGAAGTCGCCCACGGTACTGATACCAAGGATATTCTGCCAGCGGTGATGCTCCTGGAAGATACCAAACATCTTATCCTGCTTGACCATCTCGCCCAGCACAGACGGCTCTGTGGTTGACGGTATTCTCAACAGCATCCCATCATAATAGGGTTCCAGGTCGAACAGATAGAGTCTTCCTGTTCTGGGCAGCAAGGCACCGTAATAATAGTCGGCATAGCCGTCCAACTCGTAATAGACTGTGTAGAGTTCACCCGTTGAGCGCAACAGTTTTGCCTTGGAATACCGTTTCCTTTGCTCAAACATCTTGATGGCCTCCTCTGTGGAACACTCATGGCGGTAGATAGGCATGTCGGCGTCGATGATATCCTGGATGCGCGACCTGATAGCCGCGACATCGGCCTTGGTGATAGGCCTGCCAATGTTCATATCGCAATAATAGCCGTTGGATACAGGAATATCGATGACCACCGTACCGTCGGGATAGAGGTCTTTCACGGCTTTACAGAGCACGAAGAAAAGCGTACGGGTGTAGGTTCTGCTGCCCGATGCCGACCACATGTCCAGAAAATCGATGTCTGCGTTGCGGTATAGTCTCAGTCCCAAGCCGACCACCTTGTTGTTGACTTTTGCGGCAACAGGTCCATAGGGCATAGACATCCCCAACATGGAAAAAATTTCAGAAAGAGAACTCCCTATAGGGATTTCTATGTTTTTTTTATTATTTTTGCAACGGATTTTTATGTTCTCCCTCATAGTAGGTAGGATTTTGGTTTCAGCGGGTAAAATTAGTAAAAAATAATTTAACGCCACGCTTTTTTCTTATATTTTTATCTGATATGTCTATTTGGATAATACTCAAATTCTTTGGGTCGCTGGCATTGCTGATGTTCGGCATGAAGGCTATGAGCGATAGCCTTCAGAAAATGGCAGGCCCTCAGTTGCGTCATATTCTCGGTGCCATGACGACCAACCGGTTCACAGGAGTCTTAGCAGGAATCTTTGTCACGGCAGCCGTCCAAAGTTCTACCGCAACGACTCTGATGACCGTCTCATTTGTCAATGCAGGCCTTATTACCCTCGTCCAAGCCATCAGTGTCATCTTGGGTGCTCATATCGGTACCACCGTAACGGCCTGGATAATGAGTCTGGCCTTCTCCTTAGATATTGTCAACTTTGTCTATCCGGCATTTTTCATCGGCATCATCCTCATCTACATGAAAAAGCGCCGCATCATCGGAGACTTCCTCTTTGGTGTGGCATTCCTGTTTCTTGGTCTGGGCACATTGAAAGCGACAGGTTTTGAAATGGCGAACAATCCCGAAACGGGCCAGATGATCCATGATTTCTTCTCCAATTTCAATGAGCCGTCATTCTGGAACTCACTGTTTTTTCTGGTAATGGGTACTGTGCTTACGCTGTTTGTCCAGTCATCGGCCGCCATCATGGCCTTTACCATGATTTTATGCTCCACCGGCGTGCTTCATTTCGACCAGGGCATTATGCTTGTACTGGGCGAAAACATCGGTACGACCATTACCTCCAACATCGTGGCGATGAACGCCAATGTCTCTGCACGAAGAGCCGCTTTCTCCCACTTGTCCATCAATGTGCTGGGTGTCACCTGGGCTCTCATTCTTCTGCGGCCATTTATCCATCTCATCTGCCAACTTATCGGTTTCGACCGCCACATGGCATCCGATGACCCGGGTTATGCCGCCAACCTTATCAAGGCACCCATTGTCCTGGCTGCTTTCCACACGGCTTTCAACGTCACCAACACCCTCCTGCTCATCTGGTTTGTCCCTCTCATCGAACGGTTTGTCTGTTGGGTCATCCAATCACAGAATTTGGAGGAAGAAGAGGATTTCCGTCTGCATTTCATCACATCTGGTCTGATGAAAACCCCGGAGTTGTCAGTACTCGAAGCCCATAAGGAGATAGCATCCTTCTCAGAACGCATGCAACGGATGTTTGGCATGGTGCGCGAACTGCTTACGGAGAAAGACGAGCAAAAGTTCAGCAAGTTGTTTGAACGCATCGAAAAATACGAGGGTATTTCCGACAACATGGAGATAGAAATTGCCAAATATCTTGAACAGGTGCTGGATGCCCATGTGAGTGACGACACGAAATCCAAAATCCGTGCCATGCTCCGCGAGATTTCTGAACTGGAGAGCATCGGCGACTCATGCTACAACATGGCGCGCACCATCAACCGCAAGATGCAGGCCAAGCAAGACCACTTCACGGAAAAGCAATATGAGCACCTTCACCAAATGATGGAACTCACCGAGAATGCCTTGACCCAGATGAACATCCTGATGTCGGGCAGGAAGGAATCCTACGATGTCAACCGCACCTTCAACATTGAGAACGAAATCAATAATTTCCGCAATCAATTGAAGTCACAGAACATTCTCGACATCAACAACCACGAATACACCTATGCCGTGGGCACCATCTATTTGGACATCATCGCCGAATGCGAGAAAGTCGGTGATTATGTGGTGAATGTCGTGGAGGCCCGCATGGGCACCCGTCAAAAAGAGGTCTAAAGAATCCAGCCCCTTATCCCATCAATTTGTCGTAAAGTTTGCGCATACCGGCGGAAGCACCCATCTTCAAGTGTTCCACACCCGACTGTCCCAGATTGACATTTCCCGGGTCAATAAGATAGATGGGAGCATGGGCCGGTACATAACCCACCAGTCCGGCAGCAGGATACACCACCAGCGAAGTACCGATAATGATAAAGATATCGGCTTTTGAGCATTCCCTGGCAGCCACCTCAATCATAGGTACAGCCTCCTGGAAAAACACGATATGGGGTCTCAACAGAGAACCGTCGCCGGCCTTCGTACCCACCTTCACTTCAGGATTCTCACGGGTCAGCGTCTGGATATACCGGGGATCATAGGGGTCGACACTGGAACAGACCTTCATCAGTTCACCATGAAGATGCACCACATGGCTGCTGCCGGCCATCTCATGCAGATTGTCCACATTCTGCGTCACCACCGTCACATCATATTTGCTCTCCAGGGCAGCCACCAACCGATGTCCTTCGTTGGGTTGGGCATCCAGACATTTTTTCCGCAACATATTGTAGAAATTGGTTACCAAAGCCGGGTCACGGAGCCATCCGTCATGGGTAGCCACATCCTGCACGGGGTAATCCTCCCATAAACCATCAGCATCGCGGAATGTCTTCAGGCCACTTTCCACAGACATTCCCGCACCAGTCAAAACCACTATTTTCTTCATATTTAGATGATATTAAATTTAAGTAAGATATTAATAATGTACAAAAATAGCATTTTTTCCATAATTAACCCTTCCTTAATCACAGAAAAATAGTAACTTTGCCGAACTTTTAAAATGCATTTTATTTTTTTATACGATTTTTATGGACAAAGTTAGTTACGCTTTGGGTCTGGGCATTGGTCGCCAATTGGCACAAATGGGTGCGTCAGACCTGAACATTGATGATTTTGCCGATGCCATCAAGGATGTTTTGGCAGGCAACACACTGAAAGTTTCCAACAAAGATGCTCAAACCATTGTGGAAACCTATTTTAAGGAAAAAGAAGAAAAGATGAATGCCGACCGCAATGCCAAAGGTAAGATTGCCAAGGAGGCCGGTGAAAAATATTTGGCAGAGAACAGCAAGAATGAGGGTGTCGTTACCCTTCCCAGCGGACTGCAATACAAAGTGTTGCGCGAGGGAAACGGCCGCAAGCCCAAAGCTACCGACCAAGTGATTTGCCACTACGAGGGATTCCTGATTGACGGTACAGTCTTCGACAGCAGCTACCAGCGTGGTGAGCCAGCCACCTTCCCACTCAATCAGGTGATTACCGGTTGGACCGAAGGTCTGCAACTGATGGAAGAAGGAGCAAAATACAGGTTTTTCATCCCCTACCGTCTTGGATACGGAGAGGGTGGTGCCGGCACGTTGATTCCCCCGTTCTCAGCCCTGATTTTCGATGTAGAGTTGATAGAGGTCAAATAAAATACAACAACCAAATAATAACAAATTCTGTAATGAAAAAGATTTCATTCTATGCCATTATGGCAATCATTGCTGCAGGCACTGCCTCATGCGGCAACAATTACAAAGCCGACATCCATGACGAAGTCGACACACTCAGTTATGCCATTGGTCTTGCCAACGGCGGACAAATCAAGCCCTATATAGCCCAGCAAGGTGTAGACACCGCCTATATGGCCGATTTCATCAAGGGTTTCAACGAGGGAGCCAAGATTTCGGGCGACAAGAAACAAGCAGCCTACTATGCAGGTCTTGACATGGGTATGAAGATGTCATCGGGCATCAACAACCAGATTTTTGGTGATGACGAAAACTACAAGCTCTCCCGCAAGAATCTTGTAGCCGGTCTTGTAGCCGGAATCAAGGGCGACACCACCGTGATGAATGTGGAGAAAGTGATGCCTCGCATCGACTCCATGGCAAAGGAAATCCATGATAAGGTCATGGCTAAGAAATACAGTTCCAACAAAGAGGAAGGTGCCAAATTCCTTGCTGAGAACGGCAAGAAAGAAGGTGTGAAGACTCTTCCCAGTGGTCTGCAGTACAAAGTACTCAAGGAAGGTGAAGGTCCTATCCCCAGCGACACAGCAAGAGTGAAGGTAAACTATGAGGGCAAGACCATCGACGGTAATGTGTTCGACAGTTCCTTCGAGCGCAAACAGCCTGTTGAGATGATGATTCGCCAGAATATTCCTGGTTTCGCCGAGGCTCTCACACACATGCCCGTTGGCTCAACATGGGAAATCTACATTCCTGCCGAACTGGCTTATGGCGAGCGTGAGATGGGGCAGATTAAGCCTTACTCCACCCTTATTTTCAAAGTGGAACTGTTGGAGATTCTGAAATAACAAATGAAGGAATGGAATCCCCGTGGATTCTGTCTCCCTTGATTTTAGAAAACAGAAAATGAAGAAAATCATGTTGTTGGCACTCGTCATTATGGCGGGTGCCACTTTCTGCCCTGCAAATGCCGGCAAGAAAGACAAGAAAAAGAAGAAAGAGAATACGCAAGTGGTTGTCGAACCTGTTGTTCCAACCAATAACATCGACTCTCTCAGTTATGCTTTGGGCATTGAGATGACCAATGGACTGATGCCCTATCTGGTAGAGCAGTTGGGAGTGGACACCGCCTATATGCCCAAGTTCATCGAGGGTTTCCGTGCTGCTATTGCCAAGGACAAAGACAACAAAGAGACCATAGCCTTTAGTGCTGGTGTCAATATCGCACAGATGCTCAGTAAGCAGATGCTTCCCAATGCCCGTAGAAGTTTCACAAATGTAGTCGACAGCCTCAACGAGGATATGGTGAACGAAGGATTCCTGGCCTCCCTCAACAAGGACAAGACCGTCTTCGACCAAACGACTGCTTCTGCCTATGTCACAGGCACCCGTGAAGCCTATGTGAAAGGACTCCAGAAGAAGGGAGAGGACTATCTGGCTGAGAATGCCAAGCGCGAAGGTGTGGTGACGCTTCCCAGCGGACTCCAGTACAAGGTTCTCCGTGAAGGCAATGGACCTGTGGCCACCAAGAGCGATGAAGTGGAAGTGAAATACGAAGGCCGCCTCATCGATGGCACCATCTTCGACAGCAGTTATGAGCGCTCGGAGCAGACCATGAAATTCCGTCCTACCCAAGTCATCAAAGGTTGGACAGAGGCTCTGACCATGATGCCCGAAGGCAGTATGTGGGAACTTTATATCCCCCAGAACCTGGCTTATGGTGAGCGTCAGCAGGGAAAGATTCCTCCCTACTCTACCCTGATTTTCAAGGTCGAACTGGAGAAAGTCAACAAGGCTTCGGTGCCTGTGGAAACCAAAGTGACCACCGTACCAGCCGAAAAAGACAAGACTGCTAAAAAAACTACCACAAAAGGCAAGACTACCACGAAGAAAAAATAGTCCATACCCATCAACGAGTAAAATTTGAAGACTTTTGAAGAACTTGGTGTCGCCGAAGAGATTCGCCGCGCCATCACAGAGATGGGATTTGAAAATCCCATGCCCGTACAAGAGGAGGTCATCCCCTACCTGTTGGGTATAGGCAATGATGTCATTGCTCTTGCCCAGACAGGTACGGGAAAAACCGCTGCCTATGGTATACCGTTGTTGCAGAAAATCGATACGTCCAGTACTGCAACCCAGGCACTGATTCTTTCACCGACCCGTGAATTATGCCTGCAAATCAGCGATGACCTCAAAGACTTTTCCAAATACATGGATGGTGTGCGCATCGTTCCTGTCTATGGAGGCACATCCATCGTCAACCAAATCAATGCCTTGAAGAAAGGCGTTCAGATTATTGTAGCCACCCCTGGCCGCTTGATTGACTTGATGAACCGTGGTGTGGCTCATCTTGACCAGGTAAGCAATGTCGTGCTCGACGAAGCCGACGAAATGCTCAATATGGGCTTTTCGGAAAGTATCGACGAGATTCTCAAGGGAGTGCCTACCAACCGCAACACCCTGCTGTTCTCGGCCACCATGAGCAAGGAGATAGAGGCTATTGCCAAAAACTACCTCCATGACCATAAGGAAATCGTTGTGGGCAGCCGCAACGAAGGAGCCGAGCATGTCAACCATATCTACTACATGGTACATGCCAAGGACAAATATCTTGCCCTCAAGCGTATCGTGGACTACTATCCACGAATATTCGCCATCATATTCTGCCGCACGAAAATAGAGACACAGGATATTGCCGACAAACTCATCCGCGACGGCTATAACGCAGAGTCACTGCATGGCGACCTCTCCCAGCCGCAGCGCGACCTCACCATGCAGAAATTCCGTCAGCATCTCACGCAATTGCTGGTTGCCACCGATGTGGCCGCACGTGGTCTGGATGTCGACGACCTGACGCATGTCATCAACTTCGGTCTGCCTGAGGACATCGAGAACTATACCCACCGGAGTGGCCGTACGGGTCGCGCCGGGAAGAAAGGCACATCCATCTCCATCGTTCACAGCCGCGAGAAGCACAAAATCAAGGCTATAGAGAAAGAGATTGGCAAACGTTTTGTGGAAGCCGACCTCCCCACTCCGCATGAGATTTGCACCAAACAACTCTACCGGGTCATGGACCAGATAGAGAAAGTGGACGTCAACGAAGAAGAGATTGCTCCTTTCATGGCCGACATCAACCGCCATTTCGACTATATGGAGAAAGAGGACCTCATCAAGAAAATCGTCTCCATGGAGTTTGGCCGGTTCCTTGCCTATTATGCCGACGCTCCCGAAATAGAGAAACCTTTGGCAAGCAGTGAGAAACGAACCAAAGACCGCAAGAGCGACAGCAAAGGCGGCCAGCGCCGTGACCACAAGCCCGAGAAGGGTTACCGCCGGCTTTTCATCAATCTTGGCAAAGCGGACGGTTTTTATCCGGGCGAGGTGATGCAGTTCATCAACCGTCATGTGGAGGGCCGTCAGGAAGTGGGACATATTGACCTGTTGAACAAGATGTCCTATATTGAGGTGCCTGAGCGGGATGCCGAGCGTGTGATGAAAGCGTTGGACGGCACGACTTATAAGAACCGGGACGTCAGATGCAACGATGCTGACGACAAGAGTCACGGTGAGAAAGGTGCCCGCGGAACTTCCCGTGGCGGACAAAACCATGAGAGCCAACAATCGGCCAACAATTTTGCAAGATTCGACAAGCGGTCGAAGAGTCAACGTCGCTCCACTCCCAAAGAGGAGTCTTCCCGGAAAGCGAAGAAAGGCACACGTGGAGCAGCCCGTTTGGAGAGCGGAAGACAAGACGATTGGCGGCAGTTCTTCCAGGGTCATGACATCGTCCTTCGCGGCGATGAACCCGATTTCTCCGAAGAAGGCTGGGCCCGCCGCAAGCCAAAGAAGAAATAAGGAGGTTACGAATACAACCATAGGGGGTGTGCCAAAAATGAATGGCACACCCCCTTTATTCTATGAGTTATTTCACATCAATACGGAGAGATGTTGTTGAGTTCCTCCAGTTTTCGTTCTTTCACGGGTTG
>CACXDY010000187.1 GCA_902766505.1 uncultured Prevotellaceae bacterium | reverse complement strand
TCATTTTTTACAGGCCGCGACGTGAAGTCGGGTGTGTTGTAGGAGTAGAGCAACTGTTGATAAAACTGCTTTGGGTTACGCTGAGGCAACATGAACGGTTTGGTGGCCTTCCCGTCTTCACCCATCATCGAGAGGTAGATTCTGCTATAGAGACCGTCGTCACGCCGGCTCGTAAAAAGGAACCACCGGCTGTTGCTGCTCCAATTATGCTGACTGTCCGAACAATCACTGTTCACCTCATCCATCGCTCTTGTCTCACCAGTCTTCAGGTCCAACAACCAGAGGTCGGCCTCGGGATGCCAGATAGAGAAATAGCCATAGTCAATTTGTGTGTACATCAGATAACGACCGTCGTAAGAGGGACGGGGCCAAGTGACACTCTTGCCGTTGACGGCAGTGCTGATGAGGGTATCCACTTGCGTTCCTAAGTGGCCTGTCTTCTCGTCAAAACCCACACGGCAGAGGCTATAGAGTTCCTTGTCGTACTCGGGGGGATAGAGCCGGCGCAAAGCGGTGATATAGTAGAGCCATTGTCCATCGGGTGAGAAGGCGGGGGTATTTTCCGCCCACAACAGTTTCATGGTCAACGTATCTTGGAGGATGGTGCGTGTCTGGGCATCATAGATGAAGACGTCTGACTCGTTGTCATACACCTCGACACGTTTGACTTGTGCTGTATGGAACATCTGCGTCGTCTTGTTGGTGGAGAAGGCGCAATAGCGGCCTCCGGGATGCCAGTAGGGATAGACCATACTGCCACCAAGCATCTCATTCTTGCCTTTCAAGAACTCATTTTCACCATTCCGGTGTACCATGGTGGCTCCATGCTGTCCACGGATATGAAAGACATACTGGTCGGGATTCGTACGATTGGCCGTATGGCAGTTGATGCACTGGTTGGGAGCCTGGGTGTTCACCAACAGGGCAATCTCGTCAAAATTGGACAGGTCGCGCTGATAAAGTCCCATCTTGCTGTAAATCTCATAACTGGGTGGGATGCGGCGGTAGGTGATGCCCCAGGCATCGAGGGCCTCGCTGCTGACAGTCATCTCGAAGTCACGGTAGCGGGTCCATTGTCCGTCTTTCTCGCAACAGACGGTGAACGTCAGTCGGCCACCTTTGTTTTCCTCCAATATCTGATGCCATTCATCAATGTCGAAGTCGGCATAGGCACCGTTGGCATGCAGGGCACCACCCTTGGAGCCTTTCACCTCCACATCGATAGTCTCCACCTGTTCGTCTGCCATCGAGAAGTTGAGGGGCGCAATTCCCACCGGGATGGTGACACCGACATAGTCGGGATAGATGTCGGGCAACTCATCTTTTTGTGTCTCATCAGTCGGTCGTGAATGGCATCCGATGAGTAGGATGACGGACAGCAGGGCTGTGAGGATATGTTGTATCAAATGTCTCATGGTCTACTTAGATAAAGAATATGTCTTCGGTTTTCTCAAACGTCTCCTTTGATTTCTGCATGAAAGGATACTGCTCTATCAACTTAGGATTGTCCACTAACGTGCGCATCTTTTTGGCCCACCCATGATAGAAGGTGGTGCCCTCAAGGATAGAAAGATACTTGCCGGCCAAGGGGTATTGGCCTGTAATGATGCAGACCTCGGTCAGTTGCTTCAATGCCCTGGCACTTTTATTGTAGTTGGGTACGTATTCCATGGCTTCAAAGGAGGTGCGTTGAGAGATATTGGGCCAACTTAATTGGGAAGCCAAATGACTGACGATAAAGGCCGACGACACGCTGCCGAAATAGACGATGAAGAACATGTCGTTCAAACAGAACACGGAAGGTTCATTTTCAAAGTTCTCTACCTGCACGACCAATTTCGACATCAACTGGTTGTAACTCATCTGCCCGCATTGATAGGCGGCCAAGATAACAGCGCTCCTCACCGCCGGAGAAACGGGTGACTGAAACTTCTGCAGAATCTTGCTCCAATTCTGCTGACGCATGAGCATATCGCATTCCATCTCCTCATAAGTTCCTACCTGCTTGACGTCACTCCATACGTAATCAATCCCTTT
>CACXDY010000186.1 GCA_902766505.1 uncultured Prevotellaceae bacterium | reverse complement strand
CGGGTGAGTCGCATTTTGGTGGTGGCCAGATGGATACTGTTGGCCTTGTTGTTTCCGATATCGAACAAGAGACCTTCTGTCTCGGGTATCACCACGCCATTGGCCATCAAGTAACTGTTGGGGTCGGGCTTGACGTTGTTTTTCCAGTTGTTGACGTTACCATCAGCATCCTGGCCGTTTTCCGACCAGTTGGTAGCGTCTGCGTTCAAGTTCTCAATGGTTGCATCGCTGAGTCCACTGGTGAAATCCCATGTTTTCTTTACCTGTGCACTCAATGCCATGACAACCATCAACATCATGGATAGTGTAATCAGTTTTTTCATAAGCAGATTGTTTTTAATTATTTATTAGGTGATTAGATGGATGTGCAAAATTAGTAAAAAACTTGATATGCGCAAAATTTCCCGACATGAATATGATTCGTCAAGGCCCTTGAGGCATCAATTTTCATTGCCAAGAATGCCATAAGAAGACAAAGGATAGTTTGAAAGTCCAAAAAAGCCTTGATGGAATTGCTGTTTCCTCAATTTTTATTAACTTTGTTGTCGAAAATCTCTTAATTAATCCCAAACTATGAATCATATGAGGAAACTGTTTGTCATTTCATTATTGGTCATTGCAAGTTCGGCAATGGCGCAGCGCACCCCGACAATGGGTTGGAGTTCCTGGAATACCTTTGCCTTGAACATCAACGAGACTCTGATTCGCCAACAGGCAGACGCCATGCACCAAAATGGATTGCAGAAAGCAGGCTACCGGTATGTCAATATCGACGACGGCTATTGGGACGGCAGAGCCGAAGACGGGCATCTGCGTCTGAACAAGAAACTGTTTCCCAGCGGCATGCGGGCATTAGTGGATTATATTCATTCTTTGGGTTTAAAGGCAGGAATTTACAGTGACGCAGGAGACAACACCTGTGGTTCGGAAGGCAAACACGCGTGGGGATTGGGCGTGGGTCTGGCCGGCCACGAAGAGCAAGACTGCCAATTGTATTTCCGTGATTGGGATTTCGACTTCATCAAAGTGGACTATTGCGGCGGCAATCACATGAGGCTCGACGAACAAGAGCAATATACGAAAATCTCGAATGCCATCAAAAACTGCGGCAAGGAAGATGTCGTGTTCAACATGTGCAGATGGGCTTTTCCTGGAACATGGGGAGCAGAAGTGGCAGACTCCTGGCGCACAACGGGCGACATCTACAATGCCTGGAAATCAGTGAAGGGCATTCTGGCAGAGAATCTCTACCTCTCGGCCTATTGCCACGACGGGCATTACAACGACATGGACATGCTGGAGGTGGGCCGCTCCATGTCGAAAACAGAAGACGAGACACATTTCGGTATGTGGTGTATCATGGCTTCACCGCTATTGATTGGTTGCGACATGTCGAACATCAAGCCAGAAGCCTTGAAACTATTAACCAATTCAGACCTTATCGCGCTCAACCAAGACCCACTTCACCTGCAGGCATACGTGGCAGACAAGGTGGGGGAATGCTTTGTTCTTGTGAAAGACATCAAGAAATTGGGCGGCAAGGAACGCGCTTTTGCCCTCTACAATCCCAGCGATGAGAAGCAAAACATCCGTTTGGATTTCAAGACCATTGACCTGAAGGGCCCCGTGCAGCTGTATGATTGCTATCTCCAAAGAGATTACACCTATGATAAAGGACCGGTATCTTTCACCATTCCCGCCCATGGCACTAAAATATTCCGTGCCAAAGGGAAAAAGCGGTTGGAACGCACACGCTATGAGGCGGAGACAGCCTATCTGAGTCAATATCAGGAGCTTCGCAATCATGTAGAAAAAGAAACAGCCATGTATACCCCCAACCAAGCCGCCAAGGGTGGATATCATGTAGGATTTCTGGGAAGGCGGGCAGAAAACGACTTGCAGTGGCAGCATGTCAACATCATGAAGCCAGGCAAGCGCACCATCACCATCGGATTCTTCTCGGGTGAGGAAAGAGACTTTTCCATCGAGGTAAACGGCAAATTCGTAAAGACGGTGCACGCTCCTGCCCGGGATTGGGGAGAGCGGCAGACAGCAGAAATAGTGGTCGACTTCAAGAAAGGCGACAATGTCGTCCGTCTTTACAATCCAAAGGACTGGATGCCCGATATCGACGGCATGGAGATAGTACAATAATTTTATTTATCATGATTTTCATGTGATTTTTCACATAAATTAAAATAAAATTCGTATATTTGCATCAGCATGAATCGTGAGATTTATGCTGATGACCTATTTATAAAGAGACCGGGGAAAATGGCTTTAAAAAGATGTTAAATCAAGAATTGCAGCATAACGCACAAAAAATAAAGCCATTGTACTATAAAACCCATTACTTTTGCACACACCTAAATTTGACCAAATATAACCTAACAATAAACCCAAACATGAAGAAAAGAAAGTATGTCAAGGGACGTGCCCTAATGCTGACAGCTTTATTCTCATTGTTTACCTTCGCCGGACCGTTTGGTGTCCTCCATGCTACTGCCGCTCCTAATGAGCAGCAACAGTCGGGGGTTATCAAAGGAACGGTGATTGATGAGAATGGAGAGACAGTGATAGGTGCGACCGTACTTGTGAAAGGTGCAGACACATCAAAAGGAACCATTACCGATTTTGATGGTAATTTCACCGTTCAATGCAAACCTGGAACCCAACTGGTCATCTCCTATGTGGGATACGAGACCATGACCGTGGCCGCCAAAGACGGCATGCGCGTTCAACTCAAGAGCGACGCTGTCTCCCTCCAGGGAGTAGAGGTGGTGGCCTATGGTGTACAGAAAAAAGTGACGGTGACAGGTGCCCTGTCATCCATCAAGAATGAGGACTTGGTCCGCACACCAGTCTCCTCTGTCAACAATGTGCTTGCCGGACAGCTCTCCGGTGTGACCACCGTGCAATACTCAGGTGAGCCCGGTTCGGATGCCGCTTCGATATTCGTCCGTGGTCAGGCCACATGGGTAGACTCCTCCCCTCTCATCCAAGTGGATGGTGTGGAGCGCGAGATGTGGGACATCGACCCCAATGAGATTGAAAGCATCACGGTTTTGAAGGATGCCTCCGCCACCGCCGTTTTCGGTGTCCGCGGCGCCAATGGTGTGGTGCTCATCACCACCAAACGAGGAAGCGAGGGAAAAGCCAAGATTTCGGCCAATGTATCCTTCACTGCCCTGACTCCGACCAAGATGGTGGAGCAGGCCTCCTCATTGGACTATGCACTCTTCTACAACAAGATGCTCGCCAATGACGGTGGCAACCCCATGTTCTCCGACAAGGTCATCCAAAAATTCCGCGACGGCAGCGACCCCATCCGTTTCCCGAGCATGAAATGGGATGAGTACATCATGAAAGATGTCACCCTGCAGCAACAGCACAATGTGAACATCACTGGCGGCAACAAGAATGTGAAATACTTCATCAGTGCCGGTATGTTCACCCAAGACGGTATGTTCAAGGAATTTGACAAGTCATGGGACTACGGATACCAGTATCAGCGTTTCAACTACCGCTCCAACCTGGACATCAACGTGACAAAGACCACCATGATCAGTTTCAACATCGCCGGCAAGGTGGACGATTCCGCCAAGCCACGCACTGGACAAGGTTCGGGCGGTATGATTAAAAACATCTATTATGCCACTCCTTTCTACAGCCCCGGCATCATCGACGGTAAATTTATTGTAAACAGCAACAATACCGCAGACAACGCCGACGGCAATGTGCTGCCCTTCGTCGGTTCCGACTCCCCGATGAACTACTATGCCAACCAGCCAGGTGCTTTCCACTACAACAACAACAAACTCTCGATGGACCTTGTGTTGGACCAGAAACTGGACTTCGTGACGAAAGGCCTCTCCCTCAAGTTGAAAGGCTCATACAACAGCGGTTTCGGAGTGACCAAGACTTTGACCGCCAGTGTCGCTTCCTACACACCGGTATGGACATGGACCGATGAGTCGCAGACCGACGGTTATCTGCTCTACCGCAAATCGGGCAGCGATGTGGAACCCACCTATTCATATTCTTATGGCAAGAGCCGCGACTGGTATGCAGAAGGCTCGCTGAACTACAACCGCAGTTTTGGCGACCACACTGTGACAGCCCTTGCCCTTTACAACCAAAGCAAGGAATACTATTTTGGTCAGGAAGCCACCTATATCGACATCCCCCGTACGTATGTGGGATTTGTCGGACGTGTCACCTACGACTGGAAAAACCGCTATATGGCCGAGGTCAACTTCGGTTACAATGGTTCCGAGAACTTTGCTCCCGGCAAGCGTTTCGGTTCCTTCCCCGCCGGTTCAATCGGTTGGCTTGTAAGCGATGAGTCATTCTTCAAACCCTTGAAAGGCATTATCAGTTTCTTGAAGTTGCGTGCATCATGGGGTCTTGTAGGTAACGACAAGGTGAGTGCCCGCCGCTTCATGTATATTGCAGACCCCTACAATGTGAACCAGAGCGCGCTGCTTGAGCGTACCGGTATGGACACAGGTGCTTTCGGCTACAACTTCGGTGTGGAGAACGGCACCACCTCCAAAGGTGCTGTGGAAGCCGCCAAGAACTTCCCTGACGTGACATGGGAGAAAGCCTTCAAGCAAGACTACGGTTTCGACATGTATTTCCTCAACGACCGTCTCCGCACCACCTTCGACTACTATAAGGAGCATCGTAAGGACATCTTAGAGCAGGACAAGACCGTGCCTGGATTCCTCGGATTCCAAGTTCCCTATACCAACTTCGGTATTGTGGACAGTTGGGGATGGGAACTCTCCGTGAACTGGCAAGACAAGATTGGAGACCATTTCCGCTATTGGGGCAAACTCAATATCTCTCACAACCAGAACGAGATTATTGAGGACCGTCAGGCTCCTCAGCGCAATGAGTACATGTATACCCGTGGTCACCGTATCGGTTCACGCTCACTCTATAAGTTCTGGGGACTTTATTATGATGGCTGCGAGGCAGACTATGAGAAAGAATTCGGCTCACCCTTCCCCGAGCAATTTGTCAGCAACCTGAAGCCCGGCGATGCTGTCTATGTCGACATGGACAAAGACAGGAAGGTAGACGGCAACGACGTTGTCGTGGCTATGGGTTATACCGATGACCCCCAATACATTGCCGGTCTCACCGTCGGTTGTGCATGGCATGGATTCACCTTCAATGCCCAGATGACAGGCGCATGGAATGTGAGCCGTCTGATCAGCGATGTGTTCCGCCGCCCGTTCACTGCTGCCGGCAACACCAATTACGGTGGTCTGCTTCAGTATCATGTCGACAACACATGGAGTGTCGACAATCCCAATCCCAACGCAGAGTGTCCTCGTGCCACCTGGGCCAATGCCAACCAGAACTATGCCAACAGCAACCTGTATGAGAAAGACGCCAAATACCTGCGTCTGAAAACGATACAAATAGCCTACGACTTCAAGTTCCCCTTGATGAAGAAACTTGGACTAAGCCAATTCCAGTTGGCTCTCAGCGGCTACAACCTCCTGACTTTCTCCCCCTATCTCTGGGGAGATCCTGAGACCCGGGCCAGCAATGCTCCCTCCTATCCATTGCAGCGTACTTATACGGCAAGTCTGAAATTAGGATTCTAATTTATAAATTAAGGTATAAGAAAATGAAACTATATCAAAAAATATCCACCTGCGGAGCTGCCGTATTGTTGTTCTTCTCCGTACTCACTTCATGTACGGACGATATCAAGTTCGGCAATGCCTTTATCGAGAAGGCTCCCGGTGGCACCACAACCATCGACTCGGTTTTCGGCAACGCAGAATATACCCGTCAATTCCTGACAGGCTTATATGCGCTACAGTACTATGGACTGCCGTACAGCAACCGTGCCGGCATCCCTATCAGCCAGAATCCCTATTACGGCAAATTGGATGCGCTGACCGACTGCTATCAAATCCACTGGAACCAGACAGCCATTTTCAACAGTTATTACTCAGGCTCTCTGACAGCCAACGACACACCGATTTTCAGCTATACAGGCGACAAAGTCTGGGAGGCCATCCGCCAAGGTTGGCTCTTGATTGAAAATATCGACAAAGTGCCCGACATGGACGAAAGGGAAAGAGCCAATCTGGCAGCCCAGGCAAAATGTATCATTGCCTCCCGCTATTTCGACCTCTTCTCGCTTTATGGTGGACTGCCTCTGCTCGACCATACCTTGACAGGCTCTGAAGGCAGCTATGAGACACCCCGTGCGACCATCGAGGAAACCGTCAATTTCATTGTCAAGCTGCTCGACGAGGCTATTGGCAACCTTCGCTGGGCCTACAACGGCACTACTACTGACACTGATGCCACCAACAACACAGGACGGTGGACAGCAGCAGGTGCCATGGCTTTGAAGGCTAAAGTACTGTTGTTTGCCGCCTCCCCCATCTACAATGCCAACGAAGGCTACTTCGGAGGTAGTTCAGAGGCTGAGCAACAGCATTTGGTGTGGTACGGCAACTACGACGAGAGCCGTTGGGACAGAGCCTTGAAAGCCTGCGAAGATTTCTTCACCCGGCTGAATGCTGAAGGCTATTATGAATTGACCCAACCCACTGCCAAGAATGCCAATGCCTACCGTCAAGCCTACCGCATGGGCTATATCTATCAAGGCAGCAAGGAAGTGCTTCACTCCACCCGTGTAGCCACCGTCTACGGTTCTCAGGGAACCTATTGCTGGTGGAGTTGGGTGCCCATCGGCCGTAACTCCTACCTTCCCACCTTGGAATATATGAGCATGTTCCCCTGGAGCGACGGAACACCTTTCGACTGGGAGAACGACTCTATCCGCGGACGTATCACCGGCACCAACGGACGTCTGTTCTACCAATACAGCGAATATCGCGGCAGTATCACCAAGAAGCCATCCCGCGACCCGCGTCTATATGAGAACATCCTGGTGAACGGCACCACCGAAACGTTTGACTGGGTATCAGGAACTCCCACAGGCGACTCCTATGAGTTATGGGTCAACGGTTACGACCAGGGAGGTCAGGTCATGAGTGCCACAGAGGACAAGCAAACCCAAGAATGGGAGTTGAAACTGCAGGAGCAGTTGACCAGCCGCTACTCCACGGGATTCGGTCTTATCAAATACTATCTGGGTGAGGAATACCACCGCAAATTCATGCATTGGGTATACCTGAGTCTCGACGAGATGTATCTGATGTATGCCGAATGTCTGGCTCAGAAAGGCCGTTTGGAAGATGCCATCAAGCAAGTGGATATCATCCGCAGCCGTGTAGGTATGAGTGGACTCAACACCAAGAACCCCAGTTTGAAACTTACCGAGAACAAGGACAGACTGATAGAAGAGATTCTGAGAGAGCGTGCCTGCGAACTTGGCATGAGCAACAACCGCTACTATGACATGATTCGTTACAAGCGTACCGACTGGATTACCAAGCCCCTCCACGGCCTCGTTACGTTCCGTATGGGCAAGAACAGTAGGGGTGAGATGGTCAGAAGTTATTATCCTTGGAAGGGAGACCACAGGAATGCTGGAGTCATCGAACCTTCTCAATTCGATTATTGGCGTTTTGAATTGTTCAACCGCCGCCGCGTACAATGGGATATGTCGGAAAATGACCCGGACATCAAGAAACTGATGCTGTTCCCATTGCCCATCACGGAAATCAACAAAGGATACGGACTGATACAGAATCCTGGATGGTAAGAATCCTGAATCCGACATCAACAGTTAAGATTTAGAATTATGAAGAAAAACAAAAAACATATATTGATACTGTCGCTGCTGTCAGGATTATGCCTTCCATTGTCAGCCCAGACAGACAGTACGGAACTGGTGGGCAATCCCTTCTTGGATGAGGCGATTGAGATTGGTGCGAATAAGAATTTCACACGCCAACAATCCACCGCATCAGTTTCCATCATCGGCAACCAATCAACCGACAAGCGTTCATCGAAAAACATCGGCAACTCCATCATCGGAGAGGGCAAAGGTCTGATTGGTTTGGATGGCGCAGGGATTTACTATGCCGCCAACCCCACATTCTATGTGCGTGGTCTGCAAAGTCCGAGTACCAGCAGCCCCTTGATTCTCGTCGACGGTATAGAGCGCGACATCAGCCTTGTCAGCCCTGATGAGGTGGACCATGTAACCATTCTGAAGGATGCCGCTGCCGTCGCCCTTTATGGCTATAAGGGAGCCAACGGAGCCATACAGATAGTCACCAAGCGCGGCAAGTACAACAGCAGTGATGTACGGGTCAGATACGAACATCTGTTCAACTCTCAAGTTGACCGTCCCCAATTCGTCAATTCCCATCAATATGCCCTTGCCATGAACGAGGCACTTACCAATGAGGGACTGGCGCCCCGGTATACAGAGCAAGAATTGGCCGCCTACAGAGACAACACATTCCCCTATGAGTATCCCAATGTGAACTGGGTGGATGAGACCTTCCGCAACAACGGCGTCACCAACAAGTACGCCATTGAGTTCCAGGGTGGCGGTGAGCGTTTCCGCTACTTTACCATGATGAATCTGCTCTCTGACAAAGGTTTCATCAAGAACTTCAACGACAACGAAGGATACTCCACCCAGGACAAGTACGTACGCGGCAATCTCCGTACGAATCTTGATATCGACCTGACACCGACCACTGATTTGAAAGTCAACCTGCTCGGTGTGCTGAGCGAGATGTCACGACCGGGGTCGCAGGCCAATCTCTGGGATATGGTCTACAGTATCCCTGCCAATGCCTTCTCCATCAACGACAGAAACGGTCACTGGGGCGGTACACCCACCTACTCGGGAACCCTCAACCCTGTAGCCTCCTCCACAGGAGCCTCCTATTACAAGATTCACGAGCGGGCACTCTTTGCAGACATGGACCTGCATCAAGACCTGAAAGACTGGATAGAAGGCCTCAGTTTCAACGTACGTTTGGGCTATGACACCTATTCCACCCTGTATGAGGACCACAGCAAGACATTCGTCTATGGTTATCATCCCGTGGTCACTTGGGGAGACGGCACACCTGTTTTGGGTGACTACTGGTCGGGTGGTGCCAAAGGTGAGATGGGCAAGGATGCCAACACCAACAACTATCAGCGCCGTCTCACGTTCAATGCTGGCCTGAACTTTGACCGTCAACTGACTTACAAAGATTACCTCTATGCGCAGGTGCGCTATGACTACGACTACAGCAATACCACAGGTGCCAACCAAAGCATCTACCGCCAGAATTATTCCTTCTGGGGACATTACGCCCGCATGAAGCGTTAGCTCTTGGATGTGGCCCTGGTCTATTCAGGCAGCAGCCGTCTGGCTCCTGGCACCAAATGGTCGCTCTCTCCCACCCTCTCCGCAGGTTGGGTGCTGACCGAAGAGAATTTCATGAAAGCCTTCCCCGTTTTGGATTTCCTGAAGTTGCGCGCCAGCGCCGGCATGATTAATGCAGATTATCTCCCCGGCGATAATGTGTGGACATACTACACGCAGTCATACTCACAGGCAGGTGGCGGCTATGCCTTCGGCAGCGGTTACGATGCCCCGATGTATGGTCCGGTCACTCTTGGACAGATGGCCGCAGTCAACCCAGGTCATGAAAAAGCCTACAAGTTCAATTTCGGTTTCGATGCCGTATTGTTCAAGAATCTGAACATTGAGTTCGACTATTTCATCCAGCAGCGCAGAGACATCTGGGTTTCCGGCAACGGCTACTATTCATCCCTTATCGGTTTTGACGCCCCCTACGCCAACGAAGGACAAGTCAACCAGCATGGCTTCGAGTTGTCGGCCGACTATAGCAAGCAGTTCGGAAATGTCACCTTCAACCTTGGCGGCAATGTCATGCTCTACAAGAACAGCATAGAGAACATGGCTGAGGAGCCCCGTGTGTATGACAACCTTGTTCAGACCGGCAATCCACTGAGCAGCACCTATGGCCTGATAGCCGAGGGTCTGTTCACCAGTCAGCAGGAAATTGACAATTCACCGCGTCAGACCTTCTCCACCGTCCGTCCGGGCGACATCAAATATAAGGATGTGAACAATGACAAAGTGGTGGACGCCAATGACGTATGCAAGATAGGCTATTCCACTGCCTGCCCTGAACTCTTCTACAATTTCCATGTAGGAGCAGAGGTCAAGGGATTGGGATTTGACCTGATGATGCAAGGTGTAGGCCGCTACTCCGCCGTGCTCAACACCAAGAGCATGTACTGGGGCCTGGTGAACAACACCACCATTTCCCAATATGTCTATGACAACCGTTGGTCACCGGCCAACAATGATGCCAACGCCATCTTCCCACGGTTGAGTTCCAACAGCAATGCCAACAACTATCAGACGAGCACCTATTGGCTCCGCGACCGTTCCTACCTGAAACTCCGCCATGTAGAGTTGTACTACAATATCGACAAGGCCCTTCTGGCGAAGACCCGATTCATCGATGCCGCCAAGGTGTATCTGCGTGGAGTCGACCTGTTCACCTTCGACCATCTGGACGAAGTAGACGCCGCCTCCTATGGCGCTACCAATCCGCTGACCCGCAGCGTGGTACTCGGTCTTTCCTTGACATTCTAACCAAGACAATCCAAACTGAAAACTGAAGAAAAATGAAGACATTCAAATATATCATCGGCATTTTAGGCATTGCTGCGCTGGGTTCCTGCTCAGACTTCATGGACTACCATGAATACAAGGTAGATGACGCCGACTATATCAAGGAAATGTTCAGCCGCGTGGGTGGCTTCACGACAACCATCTACCAGCAGTTGGACCAGGATTTCGGCAATTACTCCGGTGCCCTTCTCAGTTCAGCCACCGACGAGTCAGTCTACTCCCACTCCGGCAATGAGATAGAGGATTTCTACAACGGTGCATGGAGTCCCTCCAATGCCAAAGGTTCCATCTGGTCAAGTTGTTACAAAGGCATCAGTTACTGCAACCTGCTGCTTGATGAGTTCCAGGGCCTCACCTTCCCCGACTACCAACTCGACGTGGACTATCAGAAAGAGATGTATCAGTACCAGAACTATCAATGGGAAGCCCGTTGGGCTAGAGCATACTTCTATTTCCTCCTTGTACGCCAATATGGAGACGTGCCTCTGAAAGTGAACCATATGGATGCGGAAACCGCCAACAACCTCCCCCGTACACCGTATGAGGAAATTTTCAAATTCATCGATGACGAGTGCGTTGCCATCAAGGACACCATCATCAAGGACTACAACAGTTTGGGCAATATGGCTCTCTCACAGACTGAGAATGGCCGCGCCAACAATCTTGCCGTCCTCGCCCTCCGTGCCCGTGCGGCCCTGTATCATGCCAGTCCGCTGTTTAATCCCAACAACGACAGGGAACTTTGGCATCAAGCCGCCCTGCGCTGTCAGGAATGCATCAATGCCTGCAAGGCCCGCGGCATGAACCTTGTGTCGGACTATATGTCATTGTTCCAGTCCGACAATTACAAGGACACAAAGGAAATCATCTTCCTCCGCCGTCAGAACACCACCTCTACGAACAACAATTTCGAGAAATACAATTTCCCGAGAGGTCTTGACGACAACGCCGGCGGCGGCAACTGCCCGACGCAGAATCTGGTCGATGCTTTTGAGATGACCAACGGCAAGGCTATCACGGATAATGAAAGTGGCTACGACCCCCAACAGCCCTACGTCAACCGTGACAAGCGTTTGTCGTGGATTGTGGCTGTGAACGGAGAACAGTGGCCCAATGCCAACCCCGGACCATTGAAAATCTATTACGGAGGCCAACATGGTCTTCCCACCACTTATGCTACGCCTACGGGTTACTATCTGAAGAAGTACTGCAACCCCAGCACCGTCATTTCAGCCACAGGTGCCAACTCGTTCTATCACAACTGGGTGATTTTCCGTCTCGCCGAGATTTATCTCGACCTGGCAGAAGCCATGCTCAACTACACAGGCAGCGGTTATGAGACTGCCGATGGTCTCAACATGTCGGCTGCCCAGGCCATCAATGTGGTTCGCGCCCGTGCCGGACAGCCCAATATCGCCACAGGCCTTAGTGCCGATGAGTTCAAGAAGCGTTATGAGAACGAGCGTTTCGTGGAGTTGGCCTTTGAGGGACACCGTTTCTTCGATCTCCGCCGTTGGAAGAAGGCTCCGGAGTATCTGACCACTATCCGCAAGATGGATATCACCATGGATGCCGACAGCGTGATGCACTATACTCCAGGCGTGTTGGAAACCCGCCAGTGGTCAGACAATATGTATCTCTTCCCCATCCCCCAGAGCGAGATACAGAAAGCAGGCAACCTGACCCAGAATGCAGGCTGGTAATATACGAGCAAGTGTTTAACCAACATATTATTAATTTTTAAACGTTCAAAAATTATGAGAAAATTTTACACCTTGCTTGCTGTGGTGTGCGCATTCCTTTATGCTTCCACAGCCTCAGCAGGCATCAAGAACCTGATGGTTCAGGACTTTGAGTCCACCACAGACCCCGCCGCCCTCGGCTGGAAGTCGCAGAACCTCGCAGGTGGAATGTCGATTGCCGGCGACCAGTACGGCAACTACTTCCAGTTCAGTCTCGGCAGCAACAATGGCCGCAGCTGCTACAACATCTGGGGTTCAGACATCTACAACGGCCAATTGGAGAACGGAGTGTATCATTTGGAACTCGAATGGAACTATGCCCAAGGTTCCAACAACCAGTATGGCACCCAGCTTGCCATCATCAGCGATGATGCTCCTGCTGTGCACAACGGCAACTATGTAGCCAAAGAAGGCTCACAGTGGCTTTTTGCCCTCACAGAGTTGGATGCTGACCGCAACTTCTATGTCAACGACCAACAGGACCAGACCTTCATTCTGACACCAGGCACCTGGCTGAAGATTAAGATGGACATCAACGTGAATGACCGTACCGTGGCCTACACAGTAGCCGATGTTCAGGAGACTGTCGTCTATGCTGAGGGTGTCCGCACCGTTCCCGAGGGAGTCAACATGTTGGCAACAGGTATCAACCAGTACAATGCCCGTTACTACAGTATTGTCCAGATGGACAACATCAAAGTGCAGGTGATTTCCGACTACGACATTGCCAATCCTCCATCAGTTGCCCTCACCGGTGTGAACGGTATTGAGCGTACTTACACCATCACCTTCCTTGAGGAGGAAGAGCTCTACATCATCGGCACCGATGGTCAGGAGCACTCAGAATTCTACATGGACTGCGACGGTAAGTATGTCTACACCACCAGCACCTCAGGTACACTGAAAGCCTGGACCATGTCGGGAAGCGCCACTTCTGAGGTTGTGACCACAGAGGTAGAGTGTGTACCCATTGTCCTTCCTGCAGTTGACGCCGTTATCAGCAAGGTTGAGAGCGGATATGCCAAGACCTATACTCTGAATGTCAGCAATGCTGATGTCCCCACCCAGCCAACGATTTTCATTGAATACTCCTTCGTCAACGAGAATGGTGTAGAGGAAGTGAAAGGCAGCGACAAGTTCTCCGGCGAGAAGGTTGCCGTCAGTTCAAAGGGTACCTTGACCGTGACCACCGTTGCTCCTGGATTCACCTCCAACACCATCACAGTGGTGAATGACAAGGAATACGTCATCGACGCATTGATTGACTTCCAGCATCAAACAGCAGAGTCGCTCACCGAGAAAGGCTTCCAAGCCATGGATCCACTGGATTCTTCCACAACCTCCGGTGAAAACAACTGGACTGCCCGTCAGCGTATGTACTATGAGATTGCAACTGGTGAGGTAGACGAGGAAGGCAAACCTACCTACACAAAATATGTTGTCTATGGTCCATCAGAGGCTGGCTACGAGCCTATCCAGCGCTACCGCTATCTCCAGTCGAACCTGAACGAGGAGACCGCTCACTCACTGTTTGCTCCTCTCTACACATGGTACGGCACCACAGGTGTATCCCCCAGAGCTTACTATGAAGAAGACGGTGTGACACCACTCGTTGACCCACAGGGTGCTCCTGGTGGAACTACCAACCTCCAGATCAAACTTGGTATCGGTCTTGTATTCTCCGGTCAGGTGAACGACGAAGAGTCCTACAACCCCAACAGCCTCAGCTATTCACCTATCCTCATCAACTATGTTACCATGGGTGTTGACGGTCTGACAGACGACAACTTCATCATGGTCAACAAGATTGACGACTATGGTTCAAGTGCCGTACATCCACAATTCCCCGCAGGAACCGACCCAGAAGCAGCCAAGGCTGAGTACAAGGCCATGGACCTCGGTGGTCTTGTTGAGATTTACAAGGGTACAGAGACCTTCCAACTCTACCGTGTGCAGACTTCTGTCACCAGCGTGACCGTCTTCAAACTGAGTCCCAATGGTGTTGAGGAAGTGAACACAGATGCCATTGTATCCGACCACAACGCACCTATCTACAACCTGAACGGTATCCAAGTGAACCCGAACAACTTGCAGCGTGGTGTGTACATCAAGCAAGGCAAGAAATTCATTGTCCGCTAATAGTTGACAACGAGTCATCACAATCAGCCTCCCGCCAAAAACGGGAGGCTTTTTCGTGTTTTTTCAGTCCATATCGATACAATTAACTATCATAGATATCGATAGACGGGAAAAAATGAGTATCTTTGCAGATTGAATGAAATAATCAGAAAAGAACTATCATCAAAGGCGAAACAAATTATGAGGAAACTATTGCTATTATCATTAACCCTGTCGATGGTGCTCCTGGCAGCAGCCCAGGAGCAAGCCCCTGCATTCCCAGGAGCAGAAGGCCATGGACGATACGTCACCGGCGGTCGCGGCGGCAAGGTCATTCATGTGACCAACCTGAAAGACAGCGGGACTGGTTCTTTGCGTGCCGCAGTCAGCGGTTCTACCAAGAAAACCATTGTCTTCGATGTGGGTGGTGTGATAGCACTCAGCAGCGACCTCACCATAGGCGACAACACGACGATAGCCGGCCAGACAGCCCCCTGGCCAGGTATTACCTTGCGCTACCGCACCGTGCGTCCGGGCAGCAACAATATCATTCGTTTCATCCGTGTCCGCCGTGGTCAAGAGAAAGATGTCAACGATGGTGCTGACGCCATCTGGCAGCGCCAGAAGAAAGGCATCATCCTCGACCATTGTTCCTTCAGTTGGTGCATCGACGAGGTAGCCTCCTTCTACGACAACAACAATTTCACTATGCAATGGTGCACCATAGCCGAAAGTCTGACCAATGCCGGCCATGGCAAGGGCGCACACGGTTACGGCGGTATCTGGGGCGGCAAACTGGCCTCCTTCCACCACAATCTGATGGCCCATGTCCAGAACCGTGCTCCCCGTTTCAACGGAGCGCGCTACAAATGGACAGGCTACACCAACAACGACCTTTACAGTACCTATCAATGGGAGAATTTCGTTCAGGCAGAGATTGTGGATTTCCGCAACTGCGTGATGTATAACTGGGGCAACGGCAACGGTTGCTACGGTGGCCCCGGCGGAGGTTATATCAACATGGTGAACAACTACTACAAGGCCGGTCCGGCCACCTCCAACAAGACCCGCGTCACACAGGTATCCGTCAACAACGACACCAACTCCACCTCATCAGACCTCAATGGCATGACCAGCCGTTACTATATCAGCGGAAACTATGTGACTGCCGCCTCTGCCAACCAACGGGAAAATTACGACTGGAAAGGTGTCATCTACGACAGCGGCGTCTATACCATCAATGGTGAGAAATACAGTGCCGACAAATCCCATTATTACGGCAGTGGCGCAGAATACGTCAAGAACAGTTCGGGCGTAGACTGTGTGAGAATCAAGATGGACACCGCAGCCCCCGCCGGCACGGTCACCACCCATTCAGCCGAGACAGCCTTCACCAAAATCCTCTCCTATGTCGGTGCCTCCCTCCATCGTGACGATGTGGATGCCCGTTATGCCACCGAGGCAGAGAACGGAACAGCCACCTATACCGGTTCGGTGACCCATCAGCCGGGCATCATCGATGTTGTGAGCGATGTCAATGGCTATACCGAGGCCAATTTCGGAACCGGCACCCGTCCTGCCGGATTTGACAGCGACAATGACGGCATGCCCGATGAATGGGAAACCCTCAACGGACTCAACCCCAACAACTCGGCCGATGCACTCCTCTATACGTTGGATACAACGAAAGGTTGGTACACCAACCTGGAAGTATACTTAAGTTCCCTGGTAGAGAGCATTATGAAAGCGGGCAATGAGGATGCCTTGGAAAGTGTGGATGAGTATTATCCCGCCTGTCTGGTTCCCGACCGCATTCACACTGCCGCACATGACCAAATTGTCAAGACCGAATATTTCACCGTGGATGGCAAGAAAGCCCGTTCCACCTCAGAAGGACTGCTGATTCGGCGCCAGACCTATTCCGACGGTTCTGTAGTTGTAGACAAGTTATTCCGATAAACGTTAATTGATCTTCCCATATGAACAAAAAATCACTGACCACATTGTTGCTGTTGCTCTTCCTGAGCCTAAAGGTCTCGGCAGGAACAGGCACTACTTTTTTCTACCAGTACACAGTAGAAGCCGTGGAAACCGGTATGGGAAAAGTATATGTATCTGACGATAACACCCCACCCACAGAGGAGCAATATCTGGATTATTTCGGGCAGACATATAGCAAGAGTGCAACTGCCGGCATCCAGACCATCACCACCACCGCCCATCTCTATGCAAAGCCCGAACCCGGCTATATGTTCACTCATTGGAACAGGGTAAATGGAGATACGGAAACCACCATCAGTTATACGAAAAACACCACTGACCTGGTGACGACCATTTCGAACACCACCATAGATAAGCCCAACAAAGTGTTGTTCAAGGCCTATTTTGCCAAGACAGGTATAGTGTACCCTGTCTCCTCTGACGAGACACTTGGTGCTGTCCACATTGACATCCCCACCAATGCCATCGGGGATGTGGTGACCATGACAGCACTTCCCGATCATCTTTGTGGCCGCTTTCTTGGTTGGCGACATGACGACTCACCGGAACTAATTACCGACAACCCTTACGTACTGGAAGTAACCGAATCCAGCGCAGGCACTTATACGGCTGTCTTTGAAGACAAGAACGTAGAAGAAAAGGGCATCTACGTGATGATGGAGAATGTAGGCACACAACGCATATTGGGTGTTATCGGCAAGACCGAAAACACCTATTCCCAGGACCAGCGTTATTTCCACAATTCGATGATGCTTGTCCCGACAACCAATGAGAATATCCACTCCCTGCCCTCGACAGTTATCCGGCTGACCGGAAAGCCCACCGGCTCAGGTGGACTCAGCAGTGTAGAGATGAAATGTCAGGGTATCAGCACCTATGAGATAGGCAATCGCCGGTTCCATATTGAGAAATACCTTGACGACACATATTTCGTTTATGAGCCCATTGGAGATTTCCCCGGCTATCTGAGAGACTACGGCAGTGAGAACGGAGTGGAAGACTATATGGAAAAAGTCGGCGAATATCACAGTCCAGGTCTATGGAACCGTTGGAAATATGACAATGCCTATGTATGGGTATTCCGACTCCTCGACGAGGAACACCTTGACGAGAACTATTTCGGTGCCAAGCCGTCAGCCATCAGTCAGAGAGACGGAAAATACTACACGACCATGTATACCTCCTTCCCCTACCGCTGCATGGATGGTGTCAAAGCCTATACCGTAGACCAAATCATGGACGGAGGTATTGTCAACCTGAAAGAAATCAGTAGTGGAGAGGTGCCCTCTCAAACCGCTGTCGTTTTGGAATGCAATTCCACCAATCCCCGTTACAACCGTCTGTTGCCTATTCTCACTGAGCCAGAACCCATCGAGGGTGAGAATCTCCTCAAGGGTGAGATATGGCTGAACGACGAGAATACCGACACCGCCACTTTCCGTACGGCATTCAACCCCGAGACCATGCGTGTTTTCAACGAGGAAACCGGCATGTTCTCATCGACCAACAACAAAGACCCTCACCTGGGCGATGCCCCACTGGAATATTTGGTCAACAACACCTGTTATCTTGATATCAGCGGTATGGAGAACATACCTGAGACGCTGAACATCACGACAGGCGGCCGGAAGCGTCTGTTGGGTGATGCCAATGACGACAAGGAGGTGAATGTCATCGATGTCATGTGTGTAGTCAACTATATTCTTGAGAATCCTGTCCCGGTGTTCATATTCGAGAATGCAGACACCCACGAGGATTTGGAGATTAACGTGATTGACGCCATGTGGATAGTGAACTATATCCTCAACAACTAAAGAACCAACTTTAACATCAATTCATAATGAGTGTTTTTAAAGACAAGACTTTATTGATTACCGGTGGTACGGGTTCCTTTGGCAATGCCGTACTGCGCCGTTTCCTCAATTCCGACATCAAGGAGATACGCATATTCTCCCGTGATGAGAAGAAGCAAGACGACATGCGTCATGCACTTCAGAATCCCAAAGTGAAATTCTACATTGGCAACGTCCGCGAGAAGAGTTCCGTCGATGTGGCCATGAAGGGAGTTGACTATGTGTTTGCCGCTGCCGCATTGAAACAAGTTCCGAGTTGTGAGTTCTTCCCTGCCGAGGCTGTCCGCACCAATATCTTAGGCACAGAGAATGTGCTTAACTCCGCCATCGAGCATGGTGTGAAAAACGTGGTGGTCCTTTCCACCGACAAAGCCGCCTACCCCATCAATGCCATGGGTATGAGCAAGGCATTGATGGAAAAAGTGGCCGTGGCCAAAGGGCGTGAATTAGGAGACGACGGCGCCACCACCATCTGCTGCACCCGCTACGGCAACGTCATGGCCAGCCGCGGTTCAGTCATTCCCCTTTGGGTAGAACAGATGATAGAAGGCAAGCCCATCACCATCACCGACCCCAACATGACCCGTTTCATGATGACTTTGGACGATGCAGTAGATTTGGTTGTCTATGCCTTCACACATGGCCACAATGGAGACCTGTTCGTGCAGAAGGCTCCCGCTGCCACCCTTGATGTGCTGGCCAAGGCCCTGGTCGACATCTATTGCCACCGCCCCGTAGAAGGTACCGGCAAACCCTTTATTGCCCAGGAGCCCGAAATCCGTATCATCGGCACCCGTCATGGAGAGAAGTTGTATGAGACCCTTGTCACCCGCGAGGAGATGGTACGTGCCATCGACATGGGCGACTACTACCGTATCCCCTGCGACACCCGTGGCTTGAACTACGACAAGTTCTTCACCGAGGGCAACGAGGATGTGTCGAAGATAGAGGACTACCACAGCCACAACACCCGCCGTCTCGATGTGGAAGGCATGAAGGAGTTGCTGATGAAGTTGCGCTTCATCCGTGAGGACATGGGACTTCAAGCCAAGGCCCATGCCAAGGAAATCAGGTCAGAATAACCCACACGTTCAGCGATGAAGATATTAGTTACCGGAGCCAAGGGATTTGCAGGCAAGAACCTTTGTGCTGCTTTGAAAAATATCAGGGACGGCAAGGACCGTACACGTCCAGCCATTGATGCCGCCACCTTGGAGATTTATGAATACGACATCGACAACACCCCTGAGGAACTCGACACCTTTTGCCGCGACTGCGACATGGTCTACAATCTTGCAGGAGTGAACCGTCCGAAAGACCCGGCAGAGTTTATGCAAGGCAACTTTGGTTTTGCCTCTACCCTGCTGGAGAAACTTCAAACTTATCACAACACCTGTCCAGTGATGCTCTCCTCGTCCCAGCAGGCTTCCCTGACGGGTCGTTTTGGCAACTCAGAGTACGGAAGGAGCAAGAAGGCCGGTGAGGAACTGTTTTTAGACTATGCCTCCAAGACGGGTGCCCGTGTGCTGATTTACCGTTTCCCCAACCTTTTCGGAAAATGGTGCCGCCCGAATTACAACAGTGCCGTGGCAACTTTCTGCCACAATATCGCCCACGACCTCCCCATCACGGTGAATGACCCCAGTGTGGAACTTGAGTTGCTGTACATCGACGACTTGGTGGAGGAAATGCTCGATATTCTCGAACAGAAGGAGCACCGTTGCGAGTTCGATGGTCTCGATGTTGTCCCCGACGAAGCAGGCAAATACTGCTACTGTCCTACGACGCACAAGATTACCCTTGGCGAAATCGTTGAGTTACTTCACACCTTCCACGACCAGCCCACCAGTTTGGTGATGCCGGAAATCCCCTTCGGCAGTTTTGCCAAGAAACTATACTCCACCTATTTGAGTTACCTGCCCAAGGAGAAGGTATCCTTCCCCTTGAAGATGAACATAGACGACCGTGGGTCGTTCACCGAACTGCTGAAGACCGCCAACTGCGGGCAATTCAGTGTGAACATCTCGAAGCCAGGCATTACGAAAGGACAACATTGGCATCACACCAAATGGGAATTTTTCATTGTCGTCAGCGGGCACGGATTGATTCAGGAGCGCCGTATCGGCAGCGATGAAGTCATCGAATTTGAAGTCAGCGGCGACAAAATCGAAGCCGTGCATATGCTCCCCGGCTACACCCACAACATTATCAATCTGAGTGACACCCAGGATTTGGTGACTGTGATGTGGGCCAACGAATCATTCGACCCCAATCATCCCGACACCTATTTTGAGAAAGTGTGACCCTCAATTCATCAAGATTATGACAGGATTCAAGAATAACGGAAAACTTAAGTTACTCATTATCGTGGGCACCCGCCCGGAGATTATCCGTCTGGCAGCAGTCATCAACAAATGCCGCGAATATTTCGACACTCTCCTGGCCCATACCGGACAGAACTATGACTATAACCTGAACGGAGTATTCTTCAAGGACCTGAAACTGAAAGACCCTGACATTTATATGAATGCCGTGGGTGATGATTTGGGTTCGACGATGGGCAACATTATCGACAAGAGTTACAAGGTGATGGTAGAGACCCGCCCGGATGCCGTACTGGTGCTCGGCGACACCAACAGTTGTCTGTCGGTCATAGGAGCCAAACGTCTCCACATTCCCATTTTCCACATGGAGGCCGGCAACCGCTGCAAGGACGAGTGTCTGCCGGAAGAGACCAACCGCCGTATTGTAGACATCATCAGCGATGTGAACATGGCGTACTCCGAGCATGCCCGCCGCTATCTGGCCGAGTGCGGCCTTCCCCGCGAGCGCACCTACGTGACAGGCTCTCCAATGGCAGAAGTACTGCACCAGAACCTTGCCGAGATAGAATCGAGCGACATCCACACCCGTTTGGGATTGGAGAAAGGGAAATACATCCTCCTGTCGGCACATCGGGAAGAGAATATCGACACAGAGAAAAACTTTCTCTCGCTGTTCACCGCTATCAAAAACATAACAAAAAAATACGACATGCCTATCCTGTACAGTTGCCACCCCCGTTCGCGCAAGCGTCTGGAGGCCAGTGGTTTTGTGCTCGACAAGCGCGTGATACAACATGAGCCGCTGGGATTCCACGATTACAACTGTCTGCAGATGAATGCGTTTGCCGTAGTGAGCGATAGCGGCACCCTGCCAGAGGAAAGCAGTTTCTTCACCAGTGTGGGTCATCCCTTCCCTGCTATCTGCATCCGTACATCGACAGAGCGCCCCGAAGCATTGGACAAGGCCTGTTTTATCATTGCAGGAATCGATGAGCGCTCCCTCCTCCAGGCAGTGGAAACCGCTGTGGAGATGAATCTCAACGGCGACTACGGCATCCCCGTACCCGACTACATCGAAGAGAACGTATCCTCGAAAGTCATCAAGATTATCCAAAGTTATACCGGAATTGTCAACAAGATGGTGTGGCGCAAATATTAAACCTATGAACAGCAATCACCCCAAAAACACAAGGGCATGGCTGAGCGTACTCATAACACTGCTTACCTTCCTGACCGCACAGGCCCAGACGTATCCTTACCAGAATGCCAACCTGAGCGCTGAAGAGCGGGCCGAGGACCTTTGCAAGCGGCTGACCATAGAAGAAAAGGCCTCGCTCATGATGAGTTCCTCACCCGCCATCAAGCGGTTGGGCATTCCACAGTTTGACTGGTGGAATGAAGTGTTGCATGGCGTTGCCCGCAATGGTTTTGCCACTGTCTTTCCCGCCACCATCGGCATGGCCGCCTCGTTTGATGACGACCTGCTCTTTCGTGTTTTCGATGCAGCAGGCAACGAAGCCAGGGCAAAAGCCAACACAGCACGCCACTCAGGCGTCATCCGGCGTTACCAAAGCCTGTCGTTCTGGACACCCAACATCAACATTTTCCGCGACCCCCGTTGGGGACGTGGTCAGGAGACCTATGGCGAAGACCCCTATCTGACATCCCAGATGGGATTGGCCGTAGTCAGAGGACTTCAGGGCGACGGAAGCCATAAATACGCCAAACTGCTGGCCTGCGCCAAGCATTTTGCCGTTCACAGCGGACCAGAGTGGAACCGTCACGAATTCAATGTAGAATCCCTGCCCGAGCGCGACCTTTGGGAAACCTATCTCCCTGCATTCAAGGTCCTTGTCCAGGAGGGTAAGGTAGCCGAGGTGATGTGTGCCTATCAACGTTTCGACGGAGACCCCTGCTGCGGCAACACCCGTTTCCTTCAGCACATTCTCCGTGACGAATGGGGATTCAAGGGTTTGGTAACCAGTGACTGTGGTGCTATAGATGATTTCTGGAAGCCCGGCCGCCATGGCGTATCCCCCAATGCCAGGGAAGCCTCGGCCAGTGCAGTGAAAAGCGGCACTGATGTGGAATGCGGCAGCAATTATCGGAACCTGCCCGACGCAGTAGCCCAAGGCGCCATTACCGAAGCAGAGATAGACGTCAGTCTGAAACGCCTGCTGAAAGCACGTTTCGAGTTGGGCGATTTCGACAGCGAGTCCGAAGTCGACTGGCAACGCATCCCCGAGAGTGTCGTAGCCAGCAGAGCACACAAGCAACTGGCGTTGGAGATGGCCCGCGAGTCGATAACCCTTCTCCACAATCCCAATCACACCTTGCCATTGTCGAAAGGCCAGCGCTTCATCGTGATGGGTCCCAATGCCAATGACTCTGTGATGCAATGGGCCAACTATTCCGGCTACCCCACTACCAACACTACGATACTGCAAGGCATCCGCAAGCAAGTGGGACCAGTGGATTATTATCCAGCATGTGGACTCACGAAAAATGAGATAGACGAAAGTCTGTTCAATCAGATACGGCAGCCAGAAGGAACACAAGGACTGAAGGCCACCTATTATGCCAACAAGCAATTCACTGGTGCTCCCTGTGCCACAGCACTGCTCAAGGAAGCCATCAACTTGAGCAACGGCGGAAACACGGTGTTCGCCCCGGGCGTTCCCCTGGAGAAGTTCACTGCCCGCTACGAGGGCACCTTCGTGCCAACCCGTGACGAGACCGTCATTTTCTCCCTCAAATATGACGACGGAGTCCGTCTCATTGTCGATGGCGACACTCTTGTCAATGTGTGGCGCGGACGCGACCGTATTCAGGTCAGCGAGAAAACGCTGAAGGTGACAGCCGGCCAATCCTACAACCTGCAACTCGACTATCTGCAGGACAACGACATGGCTTCTCTGCAATTCGACATCATCCGCAAACATGTTCCCACGATGGAAGAGATTGTGAAGAAAGCGGAAGGATACGAGACTGTGGTTTTCGTGGGCGGCATATCTCCCCGTCTGGAAGGTGAGGAAATGCGTGTGGATGCCCCGGGATTCAAAGGCGGCGACCGAACCGACATCGAATTGCCGGAAGCCCAGCGCAAAGTGCTGGCCGCCTTGCATGCAGCAGGCAAGAAAGTGGTGTTTGTCAACTGTTCGGGCAGTGCCATCGGCCTGGAGCCAGAAACCCAATCCTGCGATGCCATCCTGCAAGCCTGGTATCCTGGAGAGGAAGGTGGAAATGCCGTGGCCGACGTTTTGTTCGGCAACTACAACCCTGGCGGGAATCTCCCTATCACGTTCTATAAGAATGTGAACCAGTTACCCGATTTCCTCGACTACCGTATGACCAACCGCACCTACCGTTATTTCACGGGAGACGCCCTCTTCCCCTTCGGTCATGGTCTGAGTTATACCACTTTCAAGATGTCGAAGCCAAAGTATAAGAACGGTCAGGTGAAACTGACCCTTGCCAACACAGGCTCGGTGAAAGGCAGTGAGACTGTTCAGGTATACATCAAGCGGACAGACGACACCGAAGGCCCCATCAAGAGTCTTCGTGCTTACGAGCGTGTGGAGTTGGCACCCAATGAAAGCCGCTCAGTGGAGATATCCCTCCCCCGGGAACAATTCGAGACATGGGATACCGCCACCAATACGATGCGTGTCATTCCTGGAAAATATGAGGTTTATGTCGGTAATTCAAGTGCATCCGCATCCCTCCAGAAATTGACTGTAAAGATACGCTAATCCTTGAATTATTTCTAAAAAAATATTGTGTCATCCGCAAAAATTGATTAATTTTGCAGCAATATGGAATTAAGAAGACACATTGAAATATTACTTTTAAGCAATGATTGTGTGATTGTACCCAATCTCGGTGGTTTTATGGCCCATCATGTGGTGGCCCGTTATGACCAGAACGACGGTATGTTTATCCCACCATTGCGCACACTTGGTTTCAATCCCCAACTGAACATGAGTGACTCATTGCTGGCCCAGTCGTATGTGGATACCTATGACATCAGTTATCCAGAGGCTGTTTCCCGCGTGGAGCATGAGGTCAAACTGCTCAAGCAGCGCATTGAGGCAGAGGGGAAATTGGAGTTGCCCGACCTGGGAACCATCTATCTGAACAACAGAGGCCGTTATGAGTTCGAGCCCTGCCTCTCAGGCATACTCACTCCCGGGCTCTATGGTTTCGGCGCCTTGGAGATGCCCATGCTCCAGCAGAAGGCATCAGAGAATCCCGAGATGGGCACTATCCAGTTGGCAACCCGTCCGATGCGTCCCATGGAGCCAGTGCAAACCAACAAGACATCAAAATTAGCGACAATCATGTCACAAACCAACTATCAGGACACCCCTCAAGAAGAGAAAACCATCAGCATCAAGGTCAGTGTGCTCCGCAATTTAGCAGTGACCGCAGTGGCTGCCGTGGCATTGCTCTTATTTGCCCGGCCAGTAGCCCCAGGCGAAAACGAATCGGCGAGCCAAAGCGAGGAGGCCAGTGTGGTATCCATAGCCACATCAGCTCCAGAGGAGTCCGCCGCCACGGAGCCGACAGTCGACCTGTTCAGCAGTTTGGAAAAGGTGTCGCAGAAAATCCAGATCAGCAAAGAAGTAGGCGAGGTGCCCTCCCCTGGCACTTACACGATTGTTCTTGCCTACAGTCTTCCTTTGGAGAACGCCCAGGCATTCCTGGCCGATGTCAAATCAAAGGGAGCCCGCAAAGCCGTTTTGTTCACGTACAACTCTGAGAATGTGATAGCCTATGGCAGTTATGCCACTCAGTCAGAGGCCTATTCCCAGTTGAAGGCGATGATGGACGACGGAAGCGTAGCAAGCGGTTGGATAATGCAAGTAAAGTAAGATGAAAAGAGTTCGTTGTCCCAAGTGCGACAATTTCATCACGTTTGACGAAACGAAATACCAAGCAGGACAGTCTTTGGTATTCGAATGCCCGAACTGCCACAAGCAGTTCGGCATTCGTATTGGTGTGTCCCGACTTCGTGACCGCCAGAAGGACGAGACGCCCGACGAGCAGGCCAATGAGTTGGGCTGTGGTTCTATTGTTGTGATAGAGAACGTGTTCCACTATAAGCAGGTGCTTCCCCTTCATATGGGCGACAACAGTATAGGCCGCTATATGAAAGGCAGCAAGACGATGTTGGGCATCGAGACCAATGACCCGAGCATGGATATGCTCCACTGCGTCATCAATGTCTCCCGTGCTAAGAATGGCAGTTTGAAGTACGTTCTCCGCGATGGTCCCAGTTATACCGGCACATTCGTCGACAATGAGATTTTGGGCGACAAGGAACGCCGTGTCATCACCGACGGCTCTTTGTTCACCATAGGTGCAACAAGCATCATCCTACGGACAAGCGCCGAAGAAGAATAACGTTCCCGTTATTTTCGCAGTTTGAGTTTCGGAATTTTGTATTTGTCCCCTTCCTTGGGGTCATTATTCCCATCATTCAATACCACCAGGTAAATTTGGATATCCGTACCCAGGAAAATCCTTGAGATATCCGCCAAGGTCTGTCCAGGCATGACAGTGATGACGGTGTCCACCCCCACGATATCATAGGCTCCATAAGGAATCTGGGCATTCAAAGCCTGTAAATCGAGGGCATTGTCTCCCTGTGGCTGGCTGTTGTCTGCCACAACGGTAGGTGCAGCCGAGGAATCCTCAACAAGAGAGTCAGCCGCCACGACAGCAGCCTGTGGGTTGTCGTCAGACACACTTTCCTTATTTTGGGAAACCAAGAAGACCAGCAACAGACAGGCGGCGACCAAACCTGCAATCGCCCACTTCACCCAATTTCCACGCTTTGTTGTCGCAGTTTCATCCATCAAAGGCTCCACGGGTTGCTCCAATTCAGCATCCTCATCTGCCTGATGGCCGGAGTCTGTCGTTTCAACCGTTTCCTCTGCTGTCTCCTCCTGCTCTTGTGGAGCCTCATCCAAGTTCTCCGTCTCGTCAACAACATCTGGGGTTTCCGGCTCTTCCTGTGAGATGAGGAACACCTCCTCTTCAGGATGCTTGTCCATCGTTTTAGCCTCTAAAGGAGAGAGGACCTTGGTATCATCAAGGACAACATTGTCACGCAAATCTACTGGTTGGAAAAAAGAGAAGGGTCTGTTGACCAACTGTGCCAACTGCTCATCCGGGTTGAAGGCTATCTTACCGTAAACACAGTTGTCGACCTTCATTTTGGTAAGGACGAACTCACCTAAAAAATCCACGGTGACCAGTTCGCCGCTCTCCATGCCTTCCATCAAAGACCTGAAGAACTGAACGGGAAATCTTTCAGCCACATGCTTTTCGGTTCCGCATTTCTTGACGAGCATCTCTGAGGCCGACGAAAAGAAGGCATTGTGGGAATCCTCCTCATCACCATTCAACAAGGAAGCCGGAACAAAATGAAGGGTGAGTTTTGGCGGATAGAGTTTGCGCTTTTTCCCTGTAGAGTCAGAAACGATATACTCTAGGTCTTTCTTCACCACAAACTTGCCAAATCCGGGTATCGTGAGCATCTGGTTATCGACAATCATGTCGGTCATCCATTTAATCAACTCATCAGCCATAGCCTTGGCTTTCTCTTCCGGACAAGGCATCATCGTAGCCAGTATATTCAACAGATTGCTATAATTCATAGATAGAACGAAAAGACTTATACAACAACACCATATAGGTCAAATTCCTCAGCATGAGTGATACGCACCTGATAGAAGCATCCTCTTCTCAGACGTTTGAGACCGACGGGAATCAATATCTCCGGGTCTACCTCAGGAGATGAAGACTCCGAACGCCCCACATAGTAGTCGCCTTCCCTTCGGTCGATGATGACCTTCAAGACCTTGTCCACCTCCTGTTGAGTGATCTCCTCACTGATATCCTGCTGAAGGGCCATCAACCGGTCAAGCCTTTGCCTTTTCACCGCCTCGGGCACGTCATCCTTATAATGGCGGGCACTATACGTGCCTTCTTCCTCAGAATATGCAAAAGCGCCCATGCGCTCAAAGCGGGCCCATTTCACAAATTCGAGCAATTGATTGAAATCCTCATCGGTCTCGCCGGGGAATCCCACCATCATGGTGGTCCTCAACGTAATACCCGGAACGGCTTTCCTCAGTTTTTCAACAAATTGATAGGATTCTTCCCGTGTGAAATTCCTCCGCATTCTTTGGAGCATATTGTCGGAGACATGTTGCAAAGCCACATCCATGTATTTACAGACATTGTCATGCCGGCTCATGACATCCAACAAATCCTCCGGGAATTGATTAGGATAGGCATAATGCAGTCTTATCCATTTCACGCCCTTCACCCTTGCTATCTGGTCCACCAGTTCTGCTATATGACGTTTTCCATCAATGTCAACGCCATAATAGGTCAATTCCTGTGCGATGACCTGAAACTCCTTCACCCCTTGAGCCACCAGGTACTTTACCTCATCGACAATTTCCCCGATGGGGCGGCTATGATGTTTTCCGGTGATGATGGGTATGGCACAATAAGCGCAATGCCGGTCGCACCCCTCGCTGATTTTCAGGTAGGCATAATGTTTCGGAGTCGTAATGATTCTGTGAGCATCCCGTTCGGTCACTGGCGCTTTTCCCAAATCGGCCACCAGTTGCTGAAAATCAAACTTACCATAGTATTTATCCACCTCAGGTATTTCCGTCTCCAACTGTGCCCGGTATCTTTCTGCCAGACATCCCATGACGAACAATTTGCCTATTCTGCCCTGCTCCTTGGCCTGCGCCAGTTGGAGAATCATGTCGATGCTCTCCTTTTTCGCATCACCGATGAAACCACAGGTGTTCACGACAACAATTTCTCCCCGTGGGTTGCTGTCGTCGTGCGTACATGTATACCCCTGGGCCACCAGCATCCCCATCAACTTCTCGCTGTCGACGAGATTCTTGGAGCAGCCCATGGTAATGATGTCAACCTGGTTTCTAATCATGATACAGACATCAAATTAATGTCTATCAGCGAACAGCGATTCCACAAACTCTTTTTTGTTGAAGAGTTGCAAGTCTTCCATTCCCTCACCAAGACCAATATACTGCACCGGCACTTTCAGTTGGTCGCTGATACCAATCACCACACCGCCTTTTGCCGTTCCATCCAATTTTGTCACAGCCATGCTGGTGATATTCGTCACAGCAGAGAATTGCTTTGCCTGCTCAAAGGCATTCTGCCCTGTACTTCCGTCCAGGATGAGCAGCACCTCATCAGGGGCTTCGGGCAACACCTTTTTCATGACATCCTTGATTTTCTTCAACTCATTCATCAAGCCCACTTTGTTGTGGAGTCTTCCTGCTGTGTCAATAATGACGACATCAGCATTGTTGGCCTTAGCCGAACTCAGGGTATCGTATGCCACAGAAGCAGGGTCGGACCCCATCTGCTGCTTGATGACAGGAACACCTACCCTCTCTCCCCAGATGCAGAGTTGGTCGACGGCAGCCGCACGGAAAGTGTCGGCAGCGCCGAGGTATACTTTCTTGCCAGCCGCCTTGAACTGATAGGCAAGTTTTCCGATGGTGGTGGTCTTTCCCACACCATTCACACCCACGACCAGAATCACGTAAGGTTTGTGGTCTGTGGGCAACTCCCAATCGTCGAGGTCCTCCGTATTGTTTTCTGCGAGCAGAGAAGCGATTTCATCCTTTAGGATGGAGTTCAATTCAGAAGTAGAGACATATTTGTCGCGTGCCACCCTTTCCTCGATTCTCTCGATAATCTTGATAGTGGTATTTACACCGACATCAGATGTGATGAGCACTTCCTCGAGGTCATCCAGGACATCCTCATCGACTTTGGATTTACCAGCGATAGCTTTTGAAATCTTTGACAAGAAACTTTGCGAGGACTTCTCGAGTCCTTTGTCAAGTGTCTCTTTTTTCTTTTTGTTGAAAATACCGAAAAATGCCATAATAGTAATTTTGGGCAAAGATAATGATTTTTTTTGAGAAAAGCTTTTGACCAGTGTGATAAAGTGGTCGAAAGGAGGTATAAAAAAACGAGTGGTCTCTTTAGAGCCACTCGCTTAATATGAAAGAGAAATCTATTTCTTGAAGAAATCCTGTACGGCCTCATTGGGGACCATCTGCTCATCAAAGACGTAAGCACCTGTCTCGGGGTTCTTCACCATCTTGATAACCTTTGTGTAAGCGCGACCCTCCTTAGATCCTTCGTGGAGAGAAGCGACGGTTTTCTTTGCCATATTCTAATTATTTAATTTCTTTGTGAACGGTCATTTTCTTCAGGATGGGGTTGTATTTCTTCAACTCCATGCGCTCAGGTGTGTTCTTGCGGTTCTTCGTGGTGATATAGCGGCTGGTACCAGGAAGTCCACTGTTTTTCATCTCAGTGCACTCGAGGACAACCTGCACCCTATTACCTTTTGCTTTTTTCGATGCCATATTGCCTTACTCTCCTATAACTTTTATGTCTTTCCAATCGCAATAGCCCTTGGCCACAGCTTGCTTGAGAGCAGCATCCAGTCCAAGTTTATTGATGGTACGCAGCCCAGCTGCACTGATTTTAAGACTGATCCAGCAGTCCTCCTCCACATAGTAGAACTTCTTTGTGAACAAGTTCACATCGAAAGTTCGCTTAGTGCGATGCTTCGAATGGGAAACGTTGTTGCCAACCATGGCTTTCTTTCCCGTAATCTGACAAATCTTCGACATTGCTATCTAAATTTTTGTTTTCGTTTTTTGATACCTATTCCAAACAGGGTGCAAAGTT